>WTCF01000189.1 GCA_013138705.1 Deltaproteobacteria bacterium | reverse complement strand
GGATTCCCGGTTGCCTTTATGCCGGCAATCAATGCGTCGGCATTTGTAGTGTCAAGGGACAGAGGGCAATCGGTTATTTCCTCTGTAACATTGACCATCCAGGGCATTAACTTAGGCCCTTCCTTTCTGGCAGGCCCGATGTTCAGATCCAGGAAATCCGCCCCATCCGCCACTTCTTCATTGGCCATCAACTGAATCGGCCCTGGATCACGCTCCTTCATGGCCTTTCCAATTTGGGTACCCATGATATTTATGCTTTCAGCTATGCATTGGACATACATGATTACACCTCAGCCTGCCAGTCCCTAAGAAAGGGAGGTATATGGCTTGCCTCTCTGGGGCCGATCTGGATCTTCCAGTCCGGAAGTTCCTCCTCCAGCTCACCTTTTATAGATGCCAGATATCCCGGGATAATCAGGTTTCTGTGCTTGATCCTGTCTTCTATGTTTGATTTTTTGACAAACACACCTATTAGATCCGCACTGAATTTACCTGCGGCCCAGGCGGTAAGCACTGAAAGGCCCTCTGTATCTTTGATTAGGAGCCAGGAAGGAATTTTGCTGCCCTCGACTTCTCCTGAGACGATAAAGTAAGTCAGGGAGAAGTTGCATGTAATAAGTACAGGAGAGTTCTCGTCCGGCCCGTTTATTGGATAAATGTCCTCATCTACCACCATGGGTCGCTGAGGATCAGTAAAGATATTAAGTCGCTCAAGCAGGAGCGGGAACAGGGTATCTCCCTGCAGGTCAGACATAACTATGATGCCGGCGTACTTGGCCACCAGAACCGATGCAATCATTGTCTCAAGCAGAGGATCCCGGGTCATCTCACACGTGAAAGAGATGGTGGGAAAACCAAGGGCCTTGTACTTGTGTTTTGTAGAGGCCCTGCGTATGGCCACCTGATCTTCAAATGCAGCCCTTACAGTCCTGGCACCTGTATCCAGGACAAGGTCTTTAATCCCTGCCTTTTGTAACTGCTCTGAGATCTCCGCAGCCTCTCCCAAGGTCTTACCCTTCACTGCCAAAGGGCAACCAGCTTCCCTGGCTGTCTCTGCAATAGTCTCTGAATTTTCTTTTGTGGCACAGTAAAGAAGGGGCTTGTGGTCTCCGCAGACCTTGGCGCCTGCTGCAAGGCAGCCGGCCTGATCGCTCATGAGAATAATAGCAGCATCAGGGCACTCGTTCCGGACACGTTCCACCAGAGAAGTAAATGCCCTTTCATCCCCGGTGGAGTCATTTAAAGCTATCAGGTCGGCCTTGAGCTCCAATCCTACACGATCATAGCGCAAATTATTAAAACGTTGTAAACGCCCTGCGATATTATCCTCGTCCATATCGGTCCTGACCAGGACTGCAATACCTGTTGGGTGTTCAAACCTTTTTTCATGCCGGTACAGGCAGGTCTCGCCTCCCATCTCAAAGATGTTGTCACCACTGCCAAGGATTATAGGCCGGATGGGCGGAGCAGATGCCTCTCCCACCTTTTCCTTTACCTCATCAGAGACATGCGGGCAGGCGCCTATGTCCATCTGACCGGCTGCCACCTTCATGGCAAAGGCCAGGCAGGTGGGTACATCACACTCCCCACAATTCGTCTTGGGAAGCATTTTCAGGATTCCTATCCCAGTGAGTGCCATTAGTTATCCTTCTCCTTACATCACTTTTTCCATGCTCAGCGCCGGGTGCTCCTTCTCCTTAATATAACGGAGCACTTCGTCTTCTGTGATACCCACTTCATCATCTGCTATCATTTCAACCAGATCGGGTGCATTTTCTTCTTCAGCCCTTTCCTGGAGGCGATCTCTGATCTCCTCTTTCAGTATTTTGGGCATCCACACTACACGCTTGAGCCCGCCTTCAGCCTTCATAAACTGCCGGCTACAGATGTAATGTTTGGAAACACCGAGAAAGCCGGGGGTAACCTGTCCTCCGCCAACCATGCCAGCCAGAGTGGTAAACTTCATTCCGGCCGGGGTCATTCCCATGTAATCCCTGTTTACAATCATTATGCCGTTACATATGGGAAGCATAGTGGCGATACATTCAAAGCAGCCGCAGGCGGTCATTGGATCTACCATCAGGCTATAGGCACTGACACGCTCAACTTTACCCCTGGACGCCTTATTAACAAAATCATTTATACCTATCCACTGACCGAGGTTGGCATCAATGAGGTCTCCCTTGGGTATGGGCTGATTCGGACCTGTGGGATTGATTTCAAAGGAGGCCTTACCATCCAGCCAGTTATACGCACCGCACATACCTACACGCTCAGGGGTAATCACACACACGTGGCTCGGGGCAAAGGACTGGCAGAGAGTACAGGAATAGAAAATCTCTTCACTCTCGTCCGTCATGGAACCCAGGCGCTTATCCCTGGCGGCATAGACAGCCTTTGCCATCTCGATGACTTCCTTTACCTTGGCCTCCTCCGTATAGATTTTCACCTGTATCTTGTCCACAATGGCACCAAAGTCCTGATGGAGCTTTCCGTGGAGAATGCGCCCAATATGCTCAAACTTGAAGCCCTTTTCTATAGCCGCCTTGCCGGCCCTGAACCACATTATGTTCCGCTGCCCGATGTGCATGATCCCCTGGGCATAGTTGATCAGGTGGTGAAATTGCCGCTCAAGGATAGGCTCGAAGTCAGACTGCATCTGCCGGCCCGCAACCTCGGCAAGTATGGCAAGCGGGAGCTTTGCACCCTCTTCCATGTCTGCTATTTCCGGTCCTTCTACGGTGACCAGCCCGTCCTGTACCTCATCCATTTCTTTGGATACCAGGAGCTCAACTCCCAGGCTTCTTCCACCGCCGCACTCAAGATACAGGTCGTCTTTCCGTACACGTTCCCCTTCAAAGGCAGGACCGTAAGCCATTGGAATGTCGATCTTGGAGACAGTGACCTTGAGTCCCCTCACTTCTATGGCCTTCTGGACAATCTCATCGTGCGGGACCTGACTGACCACATGCTCGTAAGTACAGATACCAGTGGGTAGTACCTGCGGTATATCCCAGTCGGATATGGTTGGAAAACCCCAGTTTATTGCCCCGGCTGCATTGGCATACCATTCATCCGAGACCGGACCAAATGCAATAACAAAGGCAAATGTCCGATCCTTGTTGTAGATCAGGTTCCCCTTGAAATCACCAGGCTTTATGCCGCCAAAGGCAAGGGCAACGCGGCAGGCAAAGCCCATGGCAAACACTGCAGAGGTATATGTGGGCCCAAAGGGCACAAGGCGTGTGGACCAACCGATCTGTACGTTCTGCTTTGCCAGTTGATCCGGCATGGATATCCCGTCGGTCTGATCATGCATAAAGATATAGAGGTTCTTTTGCTGCAACTCCAAAGCAATTTTTTCAGCCACCTCCGGATCTGAAGGAGTGCCAAGTATTGCTGCAAATCCCGGGGCAGTACCATCCACGAATTCTACGCCGCGTTTACGGAATATCACGTCATCTGCTGCCCCAAGCCATAGGCAATCATCTGTGGGGTCTTCGGTCTTTGCATAAAGGCCGGGTTCCTCAACGTATCGCATAGCCTCATGCATTTCCTCGGCAAAAAAAGTAGCCATCCCGGCATCCAGGGCCGGTGCCAAATACGGCAGCCATGCTTGGTCACTGACCGGTGCCGGAAGTAACTTTCGACATTCCTGAAAAATTTCCTTCATGTCCCCCAGTTGTTTTACAGGGGCCCCGAGAATGCTGTAAATTACCGGCAGATAATAACCAGTATTGGGAAAACCGACTTTTTGTTCAGGCCCAAATTGTTTCAGGGCTTTTTCATATTTTTCTTCAGCCATGTCCACTATCTTGTGAGCCCCTCGAATCGCGGCTGAACATATAATCTTCGACATTACAATCCTCTCTTAAACAATTAAATCATTCCCCTTATCAGTGCCTCTGTCAGGGCAACTGCTTTCGGGTGCGTCATTACCATGAGTTCGCCCCCGGCAAGCAGCAAAGTTGAGGCGGTTACGGCCTCCATGAGCACTCCCCGGCGCTCTTGATCCCCCAAAAGGGCATCACTTGGTAAACGACACTCCTTGGTCTTCCAGACTTCCCTTCCGAGATTGCATATGAAGGGTACCTGGAGCTTCTCATCCTGCTGGGTCAGGGCTGCCAGCCTTATACGCTCCATGACTGAGTAGGAGTATTCAATGCCGTAGCCTATCGCCCCTATAGAGGGATCCATCAAGATCTGATTCAGGGATAATCCAAGGTTCTCCAACAAAATATTCAGTTGCTTTGCAAGATTTACGTCAATGGGTGTAGATGCCACAACCGGAAGCTGAAAGGCCATGGCTGTGGCCCCTAAGGAACGATAATTTGCGTCACTCAGCGGACCCATGCACACCTTGCGATTGCCCACAAGATTGGTTACCTCTCTCAAAGTCTCGGTATCTTTTTCAGCATTTCCGCAACCCCAGAGGATCACAGGCACATCTATCCCTTCTATAACTGACTGGGCCACTTTGGCTGCCTCGCTTGAGGGCCGGTTTATGCCGTTGGGATCAGTGCTGATAAGGGAAAGACAAATGGCCTCTGCACCATAGTTGTCTGTGCATTTTCTGGCCCATGAAACAGGATCCGAAGATACATCGGAATAATACTTGCCCAATACATCAGGCCAGTCTTCCGGCTCTGAGTCCAGGACCTCATAGGCAACCCTGGGCACATGGGGCATATCTCCTTCAAACAGATGAAAGGGCAGGGTAGATGCCCCGCCGA
>WTCF01000068.1 GCA_013138705.1 Deltaproteobacteria bacterium | reverse complement strand
CCCTTTTGTGCTCGCAAATGGCTCAAAGAGCTTGTCACGCATGGCCTCAGGCACACCTGCGCCATTGTCCTTTACCCTGATAGTCACCTGTTCATTGTCCTTTACTGCGCTTATAGACAGGAGTGAGACGGCAGTTTCCGATGAAAGGGCATTTTGCCCGAGCAGAAACAGCAAATTTTGTAATAGACCAGGATCTGTCTCAATGGTGATTTCATCCGGGCACTCGATACTTATTTCGCATGAATGATCCAGAGAATCGAGTCTTTTCTTTACATCATCAAGCAGTCGGCATAGTTCAACATCCTTGAAATACGGCTCTCTCTCCTTATAGAAATTCGATATTTCATTTATTTGCTTGGCGAGATCCCTGGCCTCATGATAAATGGTTTCTGCCTGGTCCTTTAATGCCATATCCGTGTTCAGATGTCTTGCGAGCATCTGTGCCTGTCCGGCCAGTACGGCAAGAGGGGTCTTTATCTGGTGGGCCATCTGCGCAGTCATCTGGCCGAGAAGGGCCAACCTTTCATGCTGTTTAAGCTTCCGTGCCATAAGGAAGCTCTCTGTGACGTCCTGTACAAGGACCAAATCCTGAGAGCCGGAAGTCGGCAACTTGCTTAATTGAACAGCCGTCTGATCTAACTCAAGAATCCTGGGACTGTTTTCTTGCAATGATGCCAATAGTCCGATTAAGGACTGACCGCTTCTCATATCCTCGGGCAATAGCTCAACAGCACTTCGGTTTATCTCATTTACGCGATTGCCTTTAAGTTCCATCAAACCTATATGTAGGGCATCCGCCACTTCCCTGAGCCGCCTTGATGCCTCCTTTGCCTCCTGATATTTTGCTGAAGCAAGTCCGACGAGCAACTCCGAATGGAAAGATGATGGTTCGGTACTTGAGGCCCTGCGCTTCCGTAAAATCACCACCAGGGCCACACACGTAAAAAGCCAGAGAAAGAGTAGAATGCTTAGAGAAAAAAAACAGGTTGCTGACATTATAAGCGTTCACGGAACGTTGACATTACACCCCTTTACTGTTTTCGGTAAAAAGGCTGAAGGAGTTAAATACTGTGGAGCTTATTGAAATAATGCTTAAGCCGGAACCATGTAATCCCGAGGTATTCGTGACATGCAAAATCAGATTTTTTGAGATTGGCGGGATCAGGCCAAAGGTCCCAAGGACTCCACTGATTCTGAGACCACTGAAAATCACAAGGGACGGGGTGAACTTTGAGGTCCATGTCTTTTGCGATCAAGAGGACCCTTGGCATGTGTGCAGCAGATGTCACCAGGTAGAAGGGCGCTTGGCCCATGATTTCACTTACAGCCCTCATGTTTTCCTCAGTATCCCTGGAGTTTTCCTCCAGAGACACTTCCACGTTGTTTGGCAGACCCAGTTCCTTAAGCCAGGAGTAGGACATCTGTGCCTCAGAAGAAGGACAGCCGGTGGGCCTGGTACAACCACCAACAATTACAAGCCGTTTAATAGTCGGATTGTCGCGACACAGTTCTCGAGTTTTTATTAGTCTGAGCCTTGTGCTTGGCGTAAGACGGTCTGCAATCGGCCTATCCTCATCAGGGAAGGCCCCTCCGCATAGCATCACCACCGTAGTTATATTATCACTTGCAGATATAGTTGAATTGTCAGATTGGACTGAACGCTCAAGGCCCCAAATCAAGAAATTGGCAACAGGCGCGCTTCCGGCTGAGCCATAAATAAGAAAGGCCAAGACGAATAATGTTCGGGCCAAGTTCCGCCGCCGCTTCAGAGGCCAGATGAAAAAGCCAAAAAAAAGGCACACAAATATCATGCCGGAAGGCATCAACAGGAGAGATATTCCTTTTTTAAAAACAAAACCCATGGCATCTAAGTTTATAAGTAATTGGACAGCCTAAAGTTCCTTTAAGAGTCTGAAATTATAAGAAATGAAAAACTGACCGCGTCATTCCGGCGAAAGTAGGAATCCAGTGTCTTTTCAAAACGTTCCGCGATCTGGATGCCGGATCAAGTCCGGCATGACGAGAGAACTATGGCGGGGTCGACGAGACTCGAACTCGCGACCTCTGGCGTGACAGGCCAGCGTTCTAACCAACTGAACTACGACCCCATATCTGATATCTTTTCTCAAAACGTGGTGGGCGGAACAGGGTTTGAACCTGTGACCCCCGGCTTGTAAGGCCGATGCTCTCCCGCTGAGCTACCCGCCCGCAAAGTTGCGGATATTCTGTAACATTTGATTGAATTGGTGTCAAGCTGACAACTCCGCACTATCACTAGTGAACAACATCACCTATACGTTCGAACCTTGGCCAAAATTTATCCGAATTCCAACTCCAATAAATAGTAAATGCCTCACCTTTCACGTCCTTGAGGGGTACAAACCCCCAGAATCTGCTATCATAACTCTGATCTCTATTATCGCCCATTACAAAAATCTTGTCCTTCGGAACAGTCACAGGTCCCATGTTATCTCTTGGTTGAACTGATCCCGACAATATTCGGGGGTCTGTGTGCTGCATGCCTTGTGGATCAGAAAATAGCTTTCCGTTCACATATACTTTCTTATTTATTATCTGGACCGTGTCTCCCTCTATACCAATCACACGTTTTATGAAATCCTTTTTCCTGTCCACTGGATAAATAAAGACCGCCACATCACCGCGCTCAGGTTTCTTGACTGGGATCCAGAGTTCCCTGGTAAAAGGATTCCTGACACCATATATGAATTTGCTTACGAGTATATGATCACCTATGAGAAGCGTACTCTTCATTGAACCAGAGGGGATCTTAAAGGCCTGGGCCACAAAGGTCCTGATAAAGAGGGCCAGGACCAGGGCGATGAGAATTGCCTGCAGATATTCCCATGCTATAGACTGCCAGGAACGCTTATTAGACTGTTTTTTTGCTGAAAAAGTGGACATGTTCATGGGTTAGAATATTAGCTCTATAGATCCGAGACTGCAAGTCTCTCCTCTTAATTACGCCTTCAACACGCTCAGAAAGGCCTCCTGAGGTATTTCTACATGGCCGATGTGCTTCATTTTCTTTTTTCCTTCTTTTTGTTTTTCCAGCAACTTGCGCTTACGAGTGATATCACCCCCATAGCATTTGGCTATAACGTCTTTTCTGAATGGAGCAACACGTTCTTTGGCAATAATATTGCTTCCAATGGCTGCCTGGATCACAACTTCAAACATCTGCCTGGGTATTACCTTGCGCAAGCGGTCCACAAGTTCCCGGCCTCTGTAATAGGCCTTGTCTTTGTGCACTATGACCGAAAGGGCGTCCACCGGTTGTTTATTGATAAGGATATCCAGCTTGACCAGTCCGGCTGGTCTATGTTCAAGGAAGTCATAATCAATAGAAGCATAACCTCTGCTTACCGACTTTAACTGATCGTAAAAATCCAGAACAATCTCATTGAATGGGAGTTGGTATTTTAGCAGCACCCTGTTTTCAGTGAGGTAGCGCATATCTATCTGTTGTCCCCTTTTTTTATCACACAACTGCATAACAGAACCAATATATTCCTTGGGGACATAAATCTCCATTCGGACAAAAGGCTCTGCTATTTGCTCTATTTTATCCGCTGACGGCATCTGGGCAGGATTGTGTACATGGACGATTTCCCCGCTGTTAAGTTTAATTTCATAAGATACTGACGGGGCCGTA
>WTCF01000228.1 GCA_013138705.1 Deltaproteobacteria bacterium | reverse complement strand
TTCCGGCCGGTAAGCGTTCACAGGGCACCGCATCTGCTTTGTTGTCGGGCACTTGAAGTACAGGGAGTACGTCTGCGTACCCTCCGCCTCGCATCTGCAGCACCCTGTAAACGCTTACAGTTCGGTGGGTTACGGTAAAACTGGCGTTGTAACTCCGTGAACGGTTACGATTTTTTCTTCCGTATTTGCGTTCTAAGCGATTTACAGGCCTTAAAGAAACCATTTGTTACATCCTTGGTTTTAACACTACTAATGAATTTGGGGGCATTAACCGTCCCATCTCATGTCCAGTATCGAAAATGCCTGCTGAATAGGTGATACTTCTGAGGTGAGGTCTGAGTTGTAACATTCATGCCATAAACGTAAAGGTCACTGTAACCCAGCCAAGATTGTTTTGAGCACCGGACCCCCCCTGTTTAGCGGCCATGCTGCACACTGGAAACGCTTGCTCTTATTGACCATTTTTGTAGAGCTGCTGGCAGCGATCCGCCACATCAGACGTATAGCCTGGGTTCACCCATCCGATAAGCGCCAGAAAGCAAGCCAATGTCAGTTTAAAAAGGTCTTTTTTCCCCATAATCAATCTCCCATGCCTGTTTTCCTAATAGAGTGATACTTATTTCCAAAATATGATGCTTGTCGGCTGTTTTTCTGACCTGCCCGCCATCGCGAGCTCAGGCGAGGCGGGCGGGATCGCTCAAGAAACGATTTCTTATCATTACGTATCGGAAAAACTGCTTAAAACGTATAAAAGTGGCTTTTACTGAAAACCTGCCCAACCCAAACTGACAGTAAATTCAAGCTTCAATCCACCAAAGGCAAATATTTTTCACACCCTCCGGGGCAATAGGCTTTCCGGGCCTTATAATGCAATATCAAAGATTCCAGTGTAGCAAGAACGCTCTTCCGCGGCCCTATTTAGTGCGCTCAAAGAGGAAACCTGAAGGTCTGGCCAGGATTTTTATATAATCGTTAAACCTTGCCGATAAACAACAAAACAGGCCCGGATAGGGGACCTCCTGTGGGTCTCCCCGAACTCTGCCCCTTTAACAGATGCCGGGCCTTATTCCTAATGGTGACTATGCAATATATTGAGGTTCAAAACCTATACCAGTCAATCCATCGAAAGCAACAAACTACGCTGCTGATTTTTGGGTTATGAAAGAAGCACGCCGTGAAGGAGGATTCGATGAAAAAGGGAAAGGTCCCCGATGTTATTGCCTGCATGAACTGTGGGCACCGGTTGTTTGTGAAAGACTATATTGGCATGGCTCCCAATGAAAATACGCCTCAAGACCACATCCACAGGACCTATGATAAAAGCATTCCACAATACTCCGTAATGTGCACATGCGGTCATTTTATGATTAATGATCATAGGAACCAGGTTCAACGTCAGAGTAACGAAAATTCATAAACTGCAAGGATTCTGCGATTTGGAGAATACGAACGGCAGACAGAAGAAGCCAGCCAACTAACGGATTGCGGGTCAGCCGTTCCGCACTGAGTCAGGCTTCTCCTAAATGAATCCTGAGACTGAATACGAAGAAGAGAAGCAATCATATGGAGAGTGAGACGGTAGGTCTGTTATTCGGTACCATATCTTACATTCTTTCAACACTTCTGGGCGGCTATACGCTGGGGTGCGTGTCTCAGCCCGATTGGAACAAGCCGGCGCTTTTTCGTGAATACGGTTTATTTCTCATACTGTCTCATTGGGGACTACTTATCGTAAGCGTTGTTTTGGTCGGTAGCAATGGGAACTGGGTGATTGCCATTATTCTGGCACTTCTCAAGCTGTTCATATTGGATAGATTCGTAATGAACCTGCTGCGTGGCACCGTGTTGTAGATAGCTTGAGGTCTCGTGGAAGAAAGAAAGGCATGTATGACCGTTTATAACCATACACCCTGAAGTGTACGTCAACTAAAAATTGATATAAAAAAGTACCAAAAGATATTTTGTTCATATTTCAAGAGGACTTGATAGATAGTAAAGACCTGCGATAGAAAAGCAGGTAGCGATATATTTGATAAGGCGTCACACGGGATTAACAAATGGGGAGATAGGCAAGATATTCAAGATGAAGGCGCAGGCAGTGAGCAAGGCAGGCATAAAGATAGAGAGGTTGATGAAGGAGAACAGGAAAATAAGGAGTCAGGTAAACAAGCTAATTTCTATTTTCCAGGGCTGACCCCTTTCTTTGCCAAGCAAGCATATACCACCTCACCATTGACGTGACCCTTGCAATCCCCTTTGAATGTTTATCCACTTGATGAAAGAAACCAATCAGGAATCGGCTTGCAAGCTCGAAAATACTGTTTTTGAGGCAACGCGATAGCAAAATGGTAGCAGAAACAAAAAAGAGTTACGACAAAGCATCGTAACTCTCTAATTTTATTGGTAGGCGGTACTGGATTTGAACCAGTGACTTCCACCGTGTGAGGATGGCACTCTAACCACTGAGTTAACCGCCCGTGCACCAAATATGTAGCCTATTAGTACAGTTATTTCAAGTCTGATTCCGCTGAAAATACCCCATCTGCTGCGTTGCTTCGATTTCCTCGTCACTGCGACGCACAATACAATAAATGTTGAATTTTGAATTTTGAATGCTGAATTAAGGTATATGTTTTTTAAATCTTCTTCCACAATTCAAAATTCAGCATTCAAAATTCAGCATTATCTATAAGGGGCTAGAGCCTGTCATTCATCTTTTAGGACCTGATCCAAAGCCTGCTGAAAGTCCGTGTCATCGGCCACAGACTTAAGATCGCTGGAATCGATTTCCTCCATATCAGTGTCAGTGGTGGAAACATCCACCAGGTCAGAGACATCAATTTCGGAAAGGTCCACTGAATTTCCAGCTTCGGGCTCAGTCTTGATACTATCTGCCTTGAAATTTATGTTGAACCAGATGAGTTCAGTATCCGGTTTTGCAAAACCTCCAAGTCCGGCAGAAATTTTCTTCAGATCCTGTCCGCATTTTGAGCAATTCTCAAGATAATCAAAGATTATTCTTCCGCATTTTGAGCATCTCATAAATACGCTCCTTTTTTATTTGAAAAGATTTGTGACATTGTATATGGTTTAGTAAAGTCACCCAAGAGATGAGAACATAATGAAAATTAGACAAAACAATTTGCCCTCACTTTTTCTTATCGGAACTTTGATATTATTTCTTGCATCCTGTGCAGGCACGCCCAAGAAATATCTTGCAGTAGATGCCTCACTGGTGAAACATGGCCAGTCCAAGGCCGACATATCCGAGTTCTTTGGCCCGCCACAAGCAGCAAGAACAAACCAGGCCGGTCAGGAAGAATGGTATTATTATGATGTGCACCGGCACTTCTGGCAGCGCATACCCTTTTTGGGGCGTTATCTCGGTAAAGAAGAAGTAGAGTGCCTGCAAATTGTCCTGGAATCAGGACAGGTAGTCAAGGCTGTTTACTATGTTCAATGTATCCAAAGCTAAGCCCAATAACCAATTCAGGATATCCAGGGACAGAATGGTTGCCCATCAGATTGAACGAAGGGGAATCAAAGAGCCCCGTATCCTGGAGGCAATGCGCAACGTACCTCGGCATCTCTTTGTAGACGAGGCACTTTGGGACCAGGCCTATGGTGATTTTCCGCTTCCAATAGGGAGTAACCAGACAATCTCCCAACCCTATATCGTGGCCCTCATGACCCAGCAGTTAGGACTGAAGGGTGATGAAAAAGTGCTGGAGGTGGGAACAGGTTCGGGCTATCAGACAGCTATTCTGGCTGAGCTTGCCAGGGTTGTGTGCAGCGTGGAACGTATCCATGCTTTGCTCCCAAAGGCCAGGAAGATCCTGGAAAAACTTAAATACACAAATGTTATCCTTAAGTTAGACGACGGCACATGGGGGTGGCAGAGTGAGGCCCCTTTTGACGCCATAATCGTGACCGCAGGTTCACCATCAGTGCCTCAGCCATTTATCGATCAGCTTAATGACCCAGGCGTTTTGATCATTCCTGTTGGAGATGAATATTCACAGGTGCTGATAAAGGTTACCAAGTCCAGCGGTAAAATCCATCAGGAAGATATGGGTGGTGTCCGCTTTGTGAAACTTGTGGGCGATCATGGTTGGAAGGCATAAGGCAGGCTTGCTTTAAATGACAAAAGTTGGAATTATAGGAGCGGGTCTGTGTGATCCGAAATTGAGTACACTGGCAGAAGAAGTCGGCCGGAGAGTTGCTGAACATAAGGCCATCCTTTACTGCGGCGGCCTCGGTGGGGTAATGGAGGCGTCAGCCAAAGGGGCCGTTGAAGCAGGTGGTATCACTGTTGGTATTCTTCCCGGAGTCAAGGCCACTGACGCCAATCCGTACATCCGGATCCCTGTGGTCACCGGCATGGGGCACGCCAGAAACGTCATACTCGTTAGGAGCTGTGACGTACTGATTGCCATATCAGGCTCCCATGGCACCCTGTCGGAAATAGCCCTTGCGCTCAAGATGTGGAAGCCTGTGGTTGGCCTGAAGACATGGAAACACCTTTCAGACGTTCACTATGTCAAGTCGGCAAAAGAGGCAGTGGAGAAGGCATTTGCATTGTTGCCATAAGCGCTAAGTTGTTTTGTAAACGTTCACAGGTTTACATTAAAAGATGAACGTCGAACATCGAACGTCCAACGTCGAATTAAAAACAAATATCCAATACCGAACATTCAGCGGCTATTTCTGTTTCTTTTCAGCCGTTTTGATACTCGCAACGAAAATCTTAATTAATTCTTCTGTTTCCTCTAAAATATCATTTAGTGGTTTAGGTTTTCCCATTCAACATTCGATGTTGGACGTTCGATGTTCGATGTTCATTTTTTCAGCAGTTCATCCGGTGCAAAAATAACTTTACGCTTTTAGGCCCAACTCCCTCACTGCCTTTGAAAGGCTCTCAAGCAATCTTCCTTCGTCAATAGTAGTAAGCACCCTGTTTTCCATGAGCATGCGTCCTGCCACCATGACGTCCTGCACGTCCCCGCTCCTTGCCACGTAGACCAGGTGGGATACAGGATTGTAGCAAGGCCGGAGGTGTACCTGATTCATATCCACCACCACCAGGTCTGCCTTTAAACCTTCACGCAGACATCCAAGGTCCTCTCTGTGCAGGGCCTTTGCGGCCCAGGTAGTGGCCATGGAAAAGGCCTCAGGGGCAGATATCAGGGTTGGATCTTTTTTGATGCCCTTATGTAGCTTTGCAGCAGTGTCCATCTCACTCATGAGATCAAGGTCATTGTTGCTGGCAGCCCCGTCTGTCCCCACGGCCACTGTCACACCGGCCTCAAGGAGCTCTGGCACAGGGGCAATACCGCAGGCCAGCTTGAGGCTGCTCTCCGGACAATGAACCATCCGGACATCTCTCCGGGCCAGAAGCGATATGTCATCTTCACTCAAGCTCACGCAGTGAATGGCAAGCAGCCGGTCTCCAAGAAGGCCGAGCCTGTCCAGATGCTTTACCGGAGAAACCCCGTAGAGTCTTCGGATCTCCGCGTTCTCCCATTCTGTCTCGGCAAGATGGATTACTATCAGTGCGTCCCTGGCCTCTGCCAACTTCTGTGAGTGCCGGAGCAGTTCAGGTCTGCAGGTATAGGGCGTATGAGGGTCTACAGTAATGGTGATCCTCGGATGCCCCGTCCATTTGTCCATTAAGCGTTCCGTCTCTTTAAGGGCTTCTTCCCCGGAGGAAAACGATGGTGACGGAAAATCAAACACCCCTTCTCCAAGCCAGGCCCTGAGCCCTACCCTGTCAACCACAGAGGCAACACTGTCTTCGAACAGGTACATATCCACAAAACCCGTGGTCCCGCACCGTATCATTTCTGCACAGGCGAGCTCAGTCCCAAGGGCCACATGTTCTGAGGTCAGCCTGGCCTCAGCAGGAAAAATGTGGTCCTCCAGCCATGTTTTAAGAGGGAGGTCATCAGCAAGGCCCCTGAAAAGGGTCATGGCAGCATGGGTATGGGAATTTATGAGTCCTGGAAGTATGAGCCCGGATGGCCTGTTAATGGTTTTATTTGCAACAAAACTTTTTGTAAGTTCAGACAAAGGACCGGCTGCAACAATAGTATCGCCTTTTACGGCAACAGCTCCCCCGGGGATTGGGGTATCATTCGGGTGAGATATGAGAATTTCACCACATATCAAAAAATCTACTGATTCCACTTAAAGTACTCCTTTAAAAAAGCTACCAGAAGACGTTCTAGACGGTGCTCCGCCTTATGTGCCTGAGCTATCACGTCCTCTATAAGGATGGGCTGAAAGTTGTCCGGATCGTTTACATTGGCAATACCCGATATCCCCAGCACCTCCATCCCGGCATGAACAGCAACGATTACCTCCGGCACCAGGGACATGGCCACGGCATCCGCACCAATCACCCTGAGAAATCTGGTCTCTGCAGGGGTCTCGAGGCTGGGGCCTGGAACAGCCACAAATATTCCCTTCCTCAAGGCCATCCCCAGATTCTCAGCTACTTGAACGATCTTTTTTCTGAGGATAATTGAGTAAACATTTGAAAGGTCAGGGAATCTCGGCCCCCATCTGTCTATGTTGGGCCCCCTCAGCGGGTTGTCCGGGATCAGATTTATGTGATCCGTAATCAGCATCAGGTCCCCTGAGGAAAATTCCAGGTTAAGGCCTCCTGCCGCGTTACACCCGATCAGCACCTTTGCTCCCAGGCCGGCCATTACCCGAATGGGGAATGTA
>WTCF01000155.1 GCA_013138705.1 Deltaproteobacteria bacterium | reverse complement strand
CAATTTCAAATGGTTCTCCATGATAATCTATTTCAATAGTTTCTTTTGCTTCCCCAATCTCCTTATATAATGACTCTATTTCAATTAATTCTGGTATAACACTGGCTTTAACTCCTCTGAAAGTAGTGTCGGAAGAGAGAATTGATATACGTTTAAGTGCATTAAATACCTCTAATCTGTCAAAGGTAAAGTAACGGTCTTTACTTTTTGGTATTATATCACGATAATCTGGAAATTTACCTTCAACCAACCTTATCACCAGATAATCGTTACCACACATAACAAAACAAAAATTATTATCAATACCCCAAAACATTCTTTCGTGACCTTCTATAATTTTTCTTATTTCTTGAGCCCCTTTTCTGGGAATAATGACTCCTTGCGCAAGACCTAATCCCTTTTCCGGAATATATTTTTCCATCAGGCTGAGCCTGTGGCCATCTGAACTTACCATGCGTATTTGAGATTTCCCTTCTTCATCATGTTCTTCCTCAAAATATATACCTGAAAGACTGTATTTACGATCATCATAAGATGAAGAAAATATTGTCTTTTCAATCATCTCTTTTATAATTGAAGATTCTAAATCAATGGCGTTTTCGCTGCTTATATGTCTAAATCTCGGGAAATCATCAGGAGCTAGTCCTGCAATCTTATATTCGGCTTTCTCATCAGCGCCTATTTTCAACCATGTATTTTTATACTCTTCGAAAAATATTTCTTCGGAAGGGAATTCTTTGACTATTTCATAAAATTTTCTTGCGTTAATAGTAATAGCCCCTTGATCTATAACCGAACAGGGGATTTTACTCTTGTAACTTATTTCTAAATCAGTAGCCTCAATAAATAGATGGTTTTCGTCTGTATAAATAAATACGTTATTAATAATAGTCATTGTAGTCTTTTTATCTACAATAGACTGAATATTGGAAAGAGGGTTCAGAAAATCCGCTTTTTTAACTGAAAATTTTAGCATATTATTACTCCATATATTTAAATAAAAGATAAAGTTAATAAGTGCTGTTATTTTTGTTTAAAAATAATTTAACGAATTGATATTATATGAAATTAATATGTAAAAATAACTTTCCTATAGTTGTGATTAAATGTTTAAAAAAATGATATGGTTATTTATCAAAGAAAAACTAACAATTTTTTAACAAGAAATTAACAAAACCAATTTTGCATATTTGAAAAATATGTTTTATAAATAACCTCAAATAGATCCATAGGTTACCATAAAATGAAAGATTTTTCCAATGAATTGATTAAAATTATTCGTGATAAAGTAAAGGAAATTGGGCCAATAACATTCAAGGATTTCATGGAGATGGCCCTCTATCATGAGAAATATGGATATTACTCCGGATCTTATTTTCCTATCGGGAAAAAAGGAGATTTTATTACAAGTCCGCATACACATTGTCTTTATGGTGCATTACATGCGAGACAAATAGAGGAATTCTGGAATATATTAGACCGTGTGCCTTTTACTGTTGTAGAAATGGGGGCGGGAGCCGGATATCTAGCAAAAGATATTTTGTCTTATCTGTCAAACAGGGAAATTTTTAATTCGATTAATTACATAATAGTGGAACATAAGGCGGAAACCGCCTCTTACCAGCAGGAACTTTTAAAACCATTTATTAATAAAATCAATTGGGTAAGCAGACTTTCAGATTTGGATTCTGTTGAAGGTTGTATTGTTTCAAATGAGCTTTTAGATGCTTTTCCTGTCCATCTTATTCAAAAAAAGGATTCAGGTTTTAAGGAAATATATTTAGACTTCAGGGAAGATGGTAATCATACAGAGGTGTTCGGAAACCTGAGCGATCATCAACTGGTAGAATACGTAAAGGCACTCCCTTCGGATCTTCCAGAGGGTTACCGTACAGAGGCAAATCTTTCTATCAAGAAATGGATTTCAGAATTAGCCGGTATAATTTCTAAGGGATTTGTGGTTACAATAGATTATGGACACACAAGAAAAGAGTATTTCCATCCGGCAAGAAACAGAGGTACCCTTTTGGCGTATATGAATCACAGTGTAAATGAGGAGTTGTATAAAAGGGTGGGAGAGCAGGATTTGACAGCCCATGTTAACTTTAGTGATTTACATAAATGGGGAAAGGAACTCGGGTTTTCCACTCTGGGATATGCTCCTCAGTGGGCTTTTTTGGCCGGACTTGATTTTGAGGAGACCTTCATGGAACTTTCAGATGGAAAATTTGATCCGTTTTCTCCGGAGTTGGCTGCGGTAAAAATGCTATTACTACCCCAGGGAATGGGAGAATCTCACAAGGTCCTGGTGCAAAGCAAAGGAGTTCATTCAGATTTGGTTTTAAAGGGGTTTTCACTAAAGAATATTATGAAAAGGCTTTAAAAGAAATGGGGCGGTTTGATCTAGCCATATTTGATTGCGATGGGGTAATTCTGGATTCCAGAGAGGCCAATAGGGCATATTATAATGCGATACTTGAGGAATTCGGACGTGGGTCAATGGATGAGAAAGAACTATCTTTTGTACATATGCACACGGCCGAGGAATCTGTAAAATATTTGTTCAGGGATGATATATCAGCTCAGAGAGAAGCCCTGGTTTATGCTCAGATCCTGGATTACACCCGTTTTCTTGATTGTTTGATTATGGAGCCGGGCGTCGGTGACACAATAGAATTCATTAGACCACCAATGTTAACTGCTGTATCCACAAACCGAAGCACCACAATGTCAAGTGTTGTTGAGATATTCGGATTGGATAAGTGGTTTGATATTATTGTTTGTGCCCTTGATGTGAATAACCCCAAACCAGACCCGGAAGGTGTATTCAAAATATTAGAGACATTAGGGGTTGAGAAGGATCGAGCTATCTATATAGGGGACTCTGTTGTGGATGAAATGGTTGCTTACAGAGCTGAAATCCCCTTAATTGCCTATAAAAACAGAGACCTAAGGGCAATGTTTCACGTGGAACACTTTGATCAGATAAAAACGATTCTCTCTGATTAGAAAGCAGAAATTGGAAAATTGAAATTGGGGAGAGATTAAACAAAAGCATGAAGGCCAAGTTTCAAGCCGCTAACAGCCACTATTATTGTCTCGTAATTCTTTCAACACCCTGCACATATTTTATCAGGGCCTCCGGAACCAAGACGCTACCATCTTTCTGTTGGTAGTTTTCCAATATGGCAGCAAATGTGCGGCCCACTGCCAGTCCGGAACCATTTAGCGTGTGCAACAACCTGGTTTTTGTCTGTCCTTTGGGCCGATAACGTATATTTGCACGCCTTGCCTGAAAGGCCTCAAAATTACTACAGGAAGAGATCTCGCAAAACCTGTTTTGTCCAGGGAGCCAAACCTCTATGTCATAGGTTTTTGAAGCGGAAAATCCGAGATCTCCTGTACACAACTCGATAGTCCTATATGGGAGATTAAGTTTTTGCAGGACCTCTTCAGCGTCCAAAAGCAATGATTCTAGCTCAGCATAAGAATGTTCCGGCTGGCAAAATTTAACCAATTCCACTTTGTTGAACTGGTGTTGCCGCACAATCCCCCTGGTGTCTTTACCATATGATCCTGCCTCTGATCGAAAACAGGGCGTGTAGGCCATATAATGGACTGGTAGCATCTCCTCATCGAGGATTTCATCACGATGCAAGTTGGTAATAGGTACTTCTGCTGTTGGTATTAGATAGTAGTTCCAGTTTTCAAGTTTAAAAAGATCGTCAGCAAATTTGGGTAGTTGCCCTGTGCCGAGGAGGGACTTTTCGTTCACGATGAAAGGGGGAAGGATTTCTGTGTAACCGTGGAGATCCTGGTGCAAATCCAACATAAAATTAATCAGTGCCCTTTCGAGTTTTGCTCCCAATCCTCGGTAGACCGCAAATCTTGCACCTGCGATCTTTGCAGCTCTCTCAAAGTCGAGAATGCCCAGCCTTTCTCCTATCTCCCAATGTGGAGTTGGCTTGAACTCGAACTCTAATATGTCTCCCCAGGTCCTTATGACAGGATTTTCTGTCTCGTCCTTACCAACCGGCACAGATGGATGGGGTATGTTTGGCATTGAAAAAAGATATTCGTTAAGAGAAGCCTCTTTTTCCCCAAGAAGGTTGTCTAATTCCTTGATTCTGGAAGCAACTTGTTTCATTTGGGCTATAAGTTCTTCACCATCTTTTTTTGCCTTTTTTTGTCTCCCTATTTCCTCTGATACCCGGTTTCTGAGGTTTCTGAGGTCTTCTACCTCTTGAAGCAATTTCCTCCTTTCGGAGTCAACCCCAAGCAGAGACTCAAGGTCGAGATCGTTGCCCCTGGCTTTGAGGGCTTTTCCAACCAAGCCGCTGTTTTCCCTGATGAATTTTATTTCTAACATATGATGATCCTTATAATAAGTGCCCAAGTACAAGTGCCTAAGTGAGCTAAGGTTAGGGAATTCGCCTTGGGTCGGGTGAAATCAAACTATGAGGTGGTTTGGTTCCCCGTTTCCCATTCTGGTCAAGAGGATACGCACAGGGGTTAATCTCGACAATAAGTCAGCCAGGGTTTTCCGTGGAGCCCTGGCCATTAAATGCATCCAACCACAAATATGTACATGATGTGTGTTTGTTTTTGAATAAGATCCAGGGTTCAGCAATCCGTTTCCATGAATCCTTCTAATCCTGCACGCAAGAGTTTTTTCTCTTCTTTCCCAAAACCTGTCCGAGAGCCAGGCCATGTGGTGCAAGGGTTTTGGTAAATGGTTATTAGGTGTCTTAAGAGCAATCTTTGCCAGGGAATGACATTCTCTAAAGTGGTTATCAAGATCAAAATCCGGTTCGTCTGTAATTTTGAGCAGGTTTTTCCTTGAAAGAAGAACAGTTTTCCACAAAGGTAATTCGTTTCGTGCCAGATTGCCGCTGTCAATCGCAAGACATGGAACGCTATTAGCCTTACTGTATCTGTAGGCCACCTCCCATTCAAAGGGTGTGTGAAGTTGGAGTTTAAGCAGTTTGAGCCCGGGGTGGCCCCTTCTTTCTTCAGGAAGCCTATATTTTAAATTTCCGAAACGAAGCAACCATTTTTCTTGGTTAGATAATCGGTATCTGACGGAAAAACTGCTGATTTCTACGGTTAAAATACTCGGCTTGAGATTTTCAATTATCTTATAAAGACCCTTTCTGCCATGTGGATCAAGATGTACTGTACCAACAAGTATAAGATTAAACATTTCTTTAGTCCTACAACGACACACAAAAAAAGCCCATACAATATGCTGTAGGTTTATTGATTAGGGTTAACAATGAGCCTCTTGCAAAACCCCATCTTTGGTCGTAGCTGCTGTTCGGAGATCAATGTTCCAGCGGCGGCTTTACATTAACAAAAAACTCAGATCCTCTCACGATCAAGGCTTCTATATTGTACAGCCTCGGACAAGTGAGCCATGGTTACGGTAGTTGATTCCTCAAGATCCGCAATAGTCCTTCCTATTTTTATTATCCTATGAAATGCCCTTGCGCTTAAGGCCAGTTTGTTTGCAACGGCCTCCAGAAACGACCTGTTTTCTTCTGACAATTTGCAGAAAAACCTTAGTTCTTTCGAAGACATTTGTGAATTGCAATGGATGGAAAGATCCTTGAATCGTTGTTCCTGTCTCTTTCTGGCCCTGATCACCCTCTTTCTGGTTGTGGCCGAGCTTTCCCCGCGCCTTGCATGACTGAGCTCCGAATAGGGTACGGCAGGAACCTCGATTTGAATATCTATACGGTCCAGCAATGGACCTGATATCCGGTTACGATAACGGATTATCTGACTTGGAAGGCATGAACACTTGTTTCTGGAATCTCCTAAATGCCCGCAAGGACAGGGGTTCTGGGCAGCCACAAGTGTAAACCTTGCTGGAAAGGAGAGCGTAATAACGGCCCTTGAAATGGTCACCACTCCATCTTCAATGGGTTGCCTGAGGCTTTCCAGGACATTCTTTTTAAATTCCGGCAGCTCATCCAGGAACAGCACCCCGTTGTGCGCAAGGCTCACCTGGCCCGGCCTTGGCACAGTTCCTCCGCCAATTAGACCGGCATCCGAGATGGTGTGATGGGGTGAGCAAAAAGGCCTTAAAGTAACTAAGGGCTCGTCTGAAGGCAAAAGTCCTGCTACGCTGTATATAGTAGTGGTCTCAAGGGCTTCTTCAAAGGTGAGAGAGGGAAGGA
>WTCF01000053.1 GCA_013138705.1 Deltaproteobacteria bacterium | reverse complement strand
GAATTGCCTTGCTGAGTTGTACGCTGGAAAGATGTCGATACTTTCAGTTTCGCCGACCCCCAAAGCCAACCGGCTTTCGCTTCAAGTGATGCTGAAACCTTAAGGTTTGTATTTGTTTTACGGTATTCAACCGAATTGATTTTTGCATTGAAGTCGACGGTTGCCAAATCAATGCGAATAAATGGGATCGGTAAAATTGTCAGGATAGGAACTTTTAGTTCCTGTGTCTCATAAACTGCTGGTACAGCAGGGGATGCCGGAACCGGCGGCGTTGCAGCCGGATCAGCCGGAACAGCTGGAACATAAGGACTTAGTTCTTTAGGGTATTTGAAAGAGACGTAGATCGGCTCTTCTGTCGATGTGTCGCCACCAGCATCTTGTTCAGCACTCGGCTTTTTAAAACCGACTTCTTTAATAAAGTTGACAGTTGACATTGCGGCCTGGGCTTGAGCGTTTATAACCGCTACTAAAGGCCCGCCTATCATCGATTCAAAGTCGATGCTTGATAATTCTTGACCTGGACTTGGCATTGCTTTGCCCTCCAAAAGATTATTGTGAAATTAATATACTACTATTTTATTATATCATATTTAATGAATTATTTTGGTCTGGTCAAGTAAGAGGCATTTGCGCTGTCCCGTTTTTTTATGTTCCCAGGCCGGGCCGACGATGCCTCTGGCAATACAGAAGGGATCTGTGGGACGGGATCTGTGGGACGGAGTTAGTTTAATAGCTTGACATCATTCTCTTTTTCAAATTTTTCACCTCGCTTGATGGCCTGCGAGACTGAAGGCCGGGATCTCAACGAAATGCAAGGCTTTAAACAGTGGCATAATAGGACTGGGTTCTTGGAAAAGTACAAGGGTCCTGTGATGCTGTTCAAATTTAACAAGTTCAAGGCCATGGAGACGCTCTCGGAGATGATCCCTGGAGAGGAGTATGATATAATAGTCTCAGGAGAACTGAAGGATGGGAAGCGATTTAAAGGAAGCGCAAAGATCACGATAACAGGATGGGAAGCCGAACACAGATGGGACTGGAAAGATCCGGATTGGTTAAACTCGGATAAAGATATGGATAACTGGTGGAACAAAGAGAAGGCATTTGAGGATTGGTGGGAGAAGACAAGAGAGAACCACAAGCGCTGAACCGTTGCGGATTCAATCATAAAGTATGCGACAAGCCTATTAACAGTTTCGAAAATAGAGGGTATTGAAAAGGACCCTTTGCAGATTGGGCAACCAGCGTCTGCGGGTATGATTATTTGCGGGACTTACGTTGCAACCAGTAGCTGGGCGTTTACTACATATTTCACATACCTTAGACATGTTCAAAATCTTTTTTTAAAGACGTTCATTGGTCAAAAAAAGTGGAGGATATATAACTTGGCAGGAGGATTATTGCAAAGTTTATCGGAGGAACTGTATGAACAGACATAGAAAAACACCCAGAACACCAATAGCTATACAAGTAAATTATCATGCTGTAGATAATTTTCTTAGAGACTTTGCTGATGATCTGAGTACAGGAGGAATGTTCATAGCAACTCAGGAACCACTTGAGCCAGGAGCTCAATTGATCTTGGAGTTTATGCTACCTGGGTATAATTATCCCATTCGAGTGAAGGCCGAGGTGATGTGGAGCCGGACCAAGCTTACGTCTACTGATCAGATCCGGGGCATGGGAGTAAAATTCATAGATCTTAGTGCCAGTGCCGAGGATAAGATTAACGCCATTGTGAAAAAGCTTAGGTCAGTTCCCTGAAAACAGATAGGTGTTGACCGGGAATTTCTGGAAAATAACGAGCTAAACATGAGGTATTATCGGATAAATACTAAGCAATCCGGCAAGTCCCTCTAGGGCAGGTATTACAGCTTTTTCCTCATGGGGTTCAAGGATCAGGATAGGGGTTTTCCCTTGAACGTAAAGCCACGAAAAAAGGTTGTCAAAGTCCAGAATTCCTTCTCCGATAGCGAGGAGCGGAGCGTCCGGCAACAACGCTAGGGGTAAGCCGCCGCCAACATTACGGAGCAACCAACATTTGAGAATCACAGAACTTTATGCGGAGCACTTACTTTGAAAAACCGCGGTGCTGTGGGCGGTCAGCTTGAGCGCCTTGTTCGGTGATTATTCCTGGAATTTCATACTCAATACGGCCATTTTTCCATATCGGAATTTTATATTTATTTTTTCTTGCATTTTCTGCTACCTTTAAAGCGGCTCGCTCTAAGGCCTTCAAGCCTAACAATGCATATTTATTGTGTCTTTTCATCGCTATTGCTCCGATTCATCTATAATCACAGGTAGATTTCCTGATGTGTCAAACACAGTCCAAGAATCAGTCAACTGCTTGTATACCTCTTGAAAATTGGTCCAACTTTTTTCAAATCGACGTATCACGTCACTCTCTGGCACATTATGGCCACCTTGGGCAACTCTTAGTTTAACACGTTCAATTGCAAATTCTACTGATGGCAACTTGAGAAAATATATTATTATTTCATACTGTTGTGCCTTCCATTTTTTTATCTTCTTGACATATCCTCTGCCGCTAAGTGTAGTTTCAAAAGCAAATGATTTATTCCTTCTAACACATTCATCAATCTGCTGAATCATTATTCTTCCGGCCTTTATTGCCATATTGCGTGGCTGGAAAGGGGATAAGCCTTGAGCAATTAAATCTGCATTTATAAAATTCAAGCACTCAGCCTCAATTGGAAGAAATTCATTAGCAAAGGTCGTTTTCCCAGCACCATTAGGGCCAGCTATTATGTAACACTTTTTCTTCAAAGCAGAATCTTCCATTAATTATTTCACCGAACGTGGAAATCACCAGCCGGAAAAGCCAAAGATGAAATTGGCAAATGTGAAGTTTTACACAAAATGATGTTAATGCGAAAAACGCCTCGGCTTTTCCGGTCGGGTGGACTGAATTGTTGGATGCTGGATTATATCACGTTTGAAGCCGTATGCACTGACTGATCAAGAGTGTCAGCTACCCATTGGTTAAGGCTCTTGCGCTCTTTTATCGCAGCGGCAGCAATCTCCCCATGAAGATGAGGTGTGAGGCGAACGTTGAAACGTCCTGAATATGGTTTGTCAGGCCGCTTTCCTTTTTCTTTACATAGTTTGAAATATTCGGTCATAGATGTCTCAAATTCGCGCTCCAGTTCATCAACAGATGAACCATAAAATGTGATCACAGAATTGGCATTCTGAACAATGCCATGAAATTTGCGAATATCAGGATCATACTCAATTGTAGCAATATAGCCCTTCCAACTCATTGTAGTCTGCATTGTTTTCTCCTCCATTACAGCTTAATTTCGCAAAGCTCCAGAAACTTTAGCAAGGCCGACACAGCACCCTTATCCATGCAGGGTGACGGATGTGGTCTGTGTTGCAACAAATCTTTCCCACGCAGTTCAATATGTACCCGTGAACCTGCACGGCTTTCATCAATCTTTGCGCCATACGCCCTTAACAAGGCAACAACTTCTTCCCACTTGACGTTACCGCTGACTGGCTTTCTGAAAACGAGTTCCAGTGTTCTACGGTGCTTACGTTTCATGCTTAAATGATGCCATAAAATAGTACCACAGTCAAGGTCATGTTTGACAAAATCATGGATTTTTTGAGTGATGGGCTACATTTATAAAAGCATTAAAGCTCTCAGCAGTATCAACGATAGGAAATACAAGTAAATCTTATGCCGTCTTTGCTTAAAAGTTACCCCTCTTTTGGCTTCCGTTATAGAAAGGGACTTGCGGGACGTAGTTAGCTTAATAGCTTAACATCATCCTCTTTTGCAAATTTTTTACCTCGCTTGATGGCCTGCGAGACTGAAGGCCGGGATATACCGAAATACCGGGCCAATTCCTCCCAAAACACCTTCCCAACCACCTGCGCTTCGTCTCAGACCACCACCGGTCAAATCTTCACGTCTCCCCATATTGAAACCATCTTTAATGAACTCCTGGTACCGCCTCACAGCTTCCCGCCCTACACTAAATTATTAGGGGGGAA
>WTCF01000193.1 GCA_013138705.1 Deltaproteobacteria bacterium | reverse complement strand
AATGAACCAGCAGAAATTATAGTTTTCTATGCTGGAATAGCGAATAAGCCGATAACCATTGAGAAATAAAGCTCAACACATAACGAATCGTTCCACCTTGTTTTGTTTCTCAAAAACTTTTCAACATTTCTGCACTGGGTCACGATATACTTTCTAAATTTTTCATGCTCAATCTTGATGAGGAATTTCCATGAATGAATTAATAAAATTATTTTAATAACAGGTTTTCTGTTCTTAAAATAAAAAATCAGGAAGGAGTGCAAAATGAAAAGATTTATTAGAATAATCGTCTGTTTCTTAGTTTTGTTTTCGGTTTTTAATACAATTAGTTCGGGTTGCGGGACGTCGGGTTGCGGGACGGGTTGCGGGGACGGGTTGCGGGGACGGGTTGCGGGACGGGTTGCGGGACGGGTTGCGGGACGTTCCTGGGTTGCGGGACGTTCCTTGATATATTGACAAGTCGAACAATTTATGTCATAAGGGGAGCATCCGCAGTTTCTGACCAGCGCCTTTTTTGTTGCTAATAAGAGGCTATAGAACGTGATTTTTGGTGTAACTGGGGTGTAACTGGTGTCAAAGCTTGAATTGTGAATTAATTTTTTTCAAATTAGCTTTTTACTTTTTTATCTTTATTGAAACTCCCTACAGCTCCGTATAGGCTGGATCTTCGCTTTTGCTTTGACAAACTACGGGGAATGCATCGCTTTTGCGGTTCAATTCCCCATGCTCTGTCCTTACTGATTTTGCTAAAAAATAGCGGCTTAATTGTTAGGCATTAATTCACAATTCAAGCTTTGACACTAAGTTCTAAGTTTACAGCCAGGATATGCAGCGCTTTGCGATCAATTTTTCCAGTTGCCGTTTTTGGCAGCAGTTCTACTTCGTGCCAGTAATCCGGTACCTTGTAAGCAGCCAGGTGTTTTTCCACCCATGCCTGCAAATCGCTCAACTTCACTTGGGAAGAATCAGGCTCCCACTCGATATACGCCACCAGTACGGCCCCGTAATGCGGGTCAGGTAGTCCCACTACACAGCTCTCTTTTACATCCGGATGTGAATCGATGACATCTTCAACCTCATGAGGCCCGACATTGGAACCACCGTGGATGATAATCTCCCGGATACGTTCACGGAATGTGTAGAAGCCGTCCGTATCACAGGTAGCAACATCGCCGCTGTACAGCCATCCATCCCGCAATGCCTCACGGGTATTTTCAGGGTCTTCCCAGTACCCTTTCATTATACTGTCACCCCGTACCAGTATCTCACCCTCTTCACCTGTTGCAACATCGTTGCCATCGGAATCAACCAGTCGAAGTCTTATACTCTCTGCCGGCTTGCCTACCGTGCCATTTCGATTCGGCCCGGAAGGCCGGTTGGAGAGATAACCTTCGCACTCCGTCATACCAAAGGCCTGGAGCAGATCATGCCCCATGCGCTTCCTGAAGCGCTGGTAGAGGTCATGTGAGCTTTCATCTCCGGCAACAAAACAGGCCTTCAGCGAAGACAGGTTCAGCTTGTCAGCCAGCGGACTTTCCAGCATCTCCAGCAGCATGGTCGGCAGAACAAGTGTGGTATCAACGTGAAAATGATCTATGGCCAACAGCAGATTATCCGCTTTCAACTCGGGTACCAGGACAAGGGTACAGCCTGCCCGAAAGGCCGGCATGGTCACGCCGGAGAGTCCTGCCACATAACCGACTCCGGTGGACACCAGCCAGATGGTATTCTCATCTATCTCACGGGTAGCAACCTGTATCCCGGCATTGGTCAGCAGAGAGAAATGGGTGTGGGTAACTCCCTTGGGGCGTGACGTGCTACCCGAGGTATAGAATATAACGGCAGGATTCTCAGGGTGAACCTGCGGCAAGTCAATCCTGGCCGGAGCATTCGCCAGATGCACATGCAGATTATCTTCGTGCGGATCTGTCTTTTCACAAAGAACCAGGATCCTTGCAAGCGATGAAACACTGTCATCAAGCTTCTCGACCCTGGTATAGAATTGCTGATCAACAAGCAGCAATCGGCACTCGCTATGATCGAGGGCATATTCAATTTCACCACGCTGATATCGGGTGTTAACCGGCACCACAACCACACCCAAGCGAAAGCAGGCAAAGTAAAGAAACAACATTTCCGGACGATTGGGAAACATCAGCCCTACCCGTTCCCCGTGCCTGATTCCCAAGCCATGCAGCATCCTGGCAGCCCGGGACACGTCGTTATTGAATTCACCATAGCTGATGGACTGATCCTGGAACAGGATTGCTGTCCTTTCCGGTGTCTTCTCCGCGTGATGCCTGATCAGGTCGTCAAGGACTGTGGCTTTCATATCATCCATTTATTCCTCCCTCCTTGTAGTAAGTACATATTATGGATCAAAAAACACTTGTTCTAATGCCATAACAACCTCCCTTTTTTTGGCCCAAGTGGGCACTTATAGGTCTTCGCAGATGAATTGATACCACTTTTTAGTCTGATTCTTGCGCATCCAGCTTTATAAATGGCCATGTCAAGCATCAATTTGTTTGCGAAGACCTATAGTAGTTGTTACAGCATATAAAATTATAGACTCAACCGATGCACCTTCCCGATGGCTTCAATCTGCCTGTTCTCGACCCCGGCCTCACTGGCAAAGCGCGGCCATTGTGAAACTGATTCTATTACCGTTTTGATAATCGGGAGGCTGGACTTGATATTCATCTCTTTACCAACGGCAAGCAAATCTGCTATTGTAAACCCATCACGTTTACCGTGAATAGACATTTGATGTTGATATGTCCAAGGTCCGTCGGGATTATAGGCATAGATCACATCAAAGGCAGGAGCCAGACCCCACTGTCCTCGCTTGTCCA
>WTCF01000172.1 GCA_013138705.1 Deltaproteobacteria bacterium | reverse complement strand
GTAATGGCCTTTTCCGGACACTTTACTTTACAGAGAGTGCAACCGTTGCACAGTTCTTCGTCGATATAATATTCAAACAGGTTCTTACATACACCTGCACGGCATTTCTTGTCGTATATATGTGCATCATATTCATCACGAAAGTATCGGATAGTACTTAACACCGGGTTTGAAGCAGTCCCGCCCAGGCCGCACAGGGATGTCGTTGTCATGAAATGGCCCAGCTCGGTCAGTGTATCAATGTCTCCGTGTTCCCCGAGGCCCTCACAGATATTTGTCAGGATGTGATGCATCTGCTTCAGCCCTTCCCTGCAGGGTATGCACTTTCCGCAAGACTCAAACAGCAGGAAATGTATGAAATATCTGGCAAGATCCACCATGCATGAGGATTCATCCATCACAATCATGCCGCCGGACCCCATGATGGCGCCGGCCTCTCTCAAGCTGTCATAATCAACCGGCATATCTATCTTGCTGATAGGGATACAGCCCCCGGATGGTCCTCCTGTCTGGACTGCCTTGAAGCGCTTGCCCTTTCTAATTCCACCTCCTATGCCAAAAATGATCTCGCGAAGCGTAGTCCCCATCTCCACTTCGACCAGACCAGTATTCTTTACCTTGCCGACAAGTGAAAAAATCTTTGTCCCCTTGCTGTTGTCTGTTCCGATATTGGAATACCAATCAGCGCCTTTTGAAAATATCTTGGTTATGTTGGCAAAGGTCTCCACATTGTTCAGGACCGTAGGCTTTCCCCACAATCCTTCAATGGCAGGGTATGGAGGTCTGGGTCTCGGCGTGCCGCTTCTGCCTTCAATCGATATCATGAGGGCAGTCTCTTCCCCACATACAAAGGCACCAGCGCCTCTGTCTATCTTTATGGTGAAATCAAGGTCTGTACTCAGGATATCCTTGCCGAGAAGGCCATACTCTTCCGCCTGTTGAATAGCAATGGACAAGTGTTTGATTGCTATGGGATATTCCTGTCTTACATAGATAAATCCCTGGCGCGCCCCGATTGCAAAGGCGCCTATAATCATTCCCTCAATAATACTGTGCGGGTCTCCTTCCATGAGGCTGCGATCCATAAATGCGCCTGGATCACCTTCATCGCCATTGGCAATTATGTATTTGATGTCACCAGGAGCAGCGCTACAGATCCTCCATTTTATCCCGGCTGGAAATCCGCCTCCGCCCCGTCCCCTCAGCCCGGAGGACACAACCGTCTCTACGACTTCTGCCGGGGTCATGGTGGTTAAGGCCTTGCCAAGGGCGGAATATCCACCACTGGCAATATAGTCCTCAATATTAGTCGGATCGATCTTGCCGCAGTTAAAGGAAATAGTCTTTTTCTGTTTCTTATATACAGGAAGAGAGCGTTCATACTTGGTAAGTTCCTTGGTTTCAGGGTCTTTCCACTGCAGACGTTTAACAAAATTACCGTCTATAATTGTCTCAGAAATAATATCCCCGGCATCTTCTGGTCTTACGCGGCAATAGAAGATATTCTCCGGCTCAATAACCACGATTGGGCCCATTTCACAAAAACCATGGCACCCTGTCTTCTTTATTTCCACCTTGTCCTGAAGGCCATGTTTTCTGATCTCATTTTCCAAGCCGTCAATAATCTTCACTGACTTCTTCGCCCTACAACCAGTGCTGATGCAGGTTCTAATAACAGTCTTTCCGGGATCTCTCTTCTGAAGAATCGATTCCCTTAAACTCTCCAAGTCTGCTATGGTTCTAATCTGTTGCAACCTCTTGCCTCTCATGTCCTGCGCTATAAACTGCCAGGATATTATCTATTTTCCCGGGAATCACCGCGTCGTGATAATCTTCGTCTATCTGTATTACCGGCGCCAGAGCACAGGTCCCCAGACAGTTGACTGTCTCCAGAGAGAACATGCGGTCTTCTGTCGTCTCTCCTTCCCTGACATGCAGAGACCTCTTAATTCGATCCAGATTTTGCATTGCCCCGCCAAGATGGCATGCGGTTCCGCAGCAGACCTTGATCATATGACGCCCTCTTGGCACCAGGCTGAAGGCCTTGTAAAAGGTGACTATGTCAAAAATCCTGGTAAGGCTCAGTTCAAGCTTTTCGGAAATATAGCGAAGGGTCCCCTCTGGCAGATAGTTCTCAATACCCTGCACATCCTGCATGATACCGATTATTTCAGAATGCCTGTATTCATGTCTTTTCAATATGCTATCAATTTTCTCGATTTTCATGGCTCATTTGTTTATTGTATACTTCCGCCAGCATGGCATTGTATGTGTCCCCATCAGGCCCTCTTTTACCTTTTCAAACATTGTCCTGCGGCACAAATCCTGTAAAAAATTATTCACGGGCTCCAGCCCTTTCAGGAAGTCCTGGTTTACATATCCCTCGGCCAGGGCCAATTTCCGTAGCTCAGTGGCTACCCTGCTGAATCGTATTCCCTGAGGGCAGACAAAATAACAGGAGTTGCAAAGACAGCAGAACCAGATCAGGTCGGATGAAAGGACTTGCTCTCTCAATCCCAGGACGATCATATGTATTATACGTCGCGGATCAAAATCATCTATGACCTCGCGTACCGGGCATACACCTGTGCACGAACCGCAGGAATAGCAGGGATTAATTACCTCCAGGCCTATTTTTTCAGCTATCTCGTGTTTGAAGTTGGGATCTGCCTTATCTAAAAAGACGGTCTCCATGGAGATCTCCATTCCACATCTTTTTCTTTCTCAGGGTCTCTACGCAGGACGCAACCCGGTCTACGGAGACGCCCAGCAATTCAGCCAGTTCCGAAGCAGGACGTTTTCTTTCCTGTAAATACAACAGCGTTTCATACAGTGTCGTTTCATCCTGTAGAGTTGTTGACAGTTTTTCTCTGGAAGGGAACTCACCGTACGTTCCATGCTTTTTTATTTTCTTTGACTCCCTTGCAAGGGCCATCCGTACCTTTCTTCCTTCCAGAGCAATTTTGGCTGCCTTTATCTTGTGCAAAAGAGCCTGACGGTCCAGACCTTCGCTGTGCCCTATGGGGCCAAGATCCCGGATACGTGCATCAAATTCCGTTATCACCTGTACAAATCGAGGGGCTTCAGCAGCAGAGACCCATTCCAGGGCGCATCTGCCAGTCTCGATCCCGAGGTTTTCCAGGATCATCTTGATAAAGGCGATTTTGTTTATGGCTTCATAATTACCGGACCGGTAATGACACTCTCCGAGGTGTCACCCGCCGACGAATATTCCGTCCGCCCCCTGGAGAAAACCCTCCAGGATAAACACAGGATCTATCCTGCCCGTGCACATCACTCTGATTACCCTGATATGAGGCGGATATTGAAACCGGGCCACGCCTGCCGCATCTGCCGCAGCATAACAGCACCAGTGGCACAAAAATCCAAGTATTCTTGGTTTACTCACCATGATATCGTCCCTCAATTCCTCCCAAATGCCTCGATTTGGGCAAGAATCTGCTCATCTGTAAACCTCCCCATGCTGATGGCCCTGGCCGGACAATAGGAAGCACAAACCCCGCACCCCTTGCACGCGGCAACGATGACTTCGGCTTTCTTGAGCTTGCCCTTCTTTTTCATCTTGATCGCATTGTAAGGGCAGAAATACTCACAGATACCGCAGCCAATGCACTTATCCGGATCACAGGACGATACAATCGGCTCAACCCTGACATGGCCCCTTGCCAACAGGATACCTGCTTTGGATGCCGCTGCCTTGGCCTGGGCAATAGATTCGTCGATCGGCTTTGGAAAATGCGCCATGCCGCATATGAAGATCCCGTCAATGTATGAATCCACAGGCTTCAACTGGACGTGTGACTCCAGTAAAAACCCGTCTGCTGAACGCGGTACTGCCAGTATACGCTCCAAGGTATCGTCCCGCTGTGGAACGATCGCTGTGCTTAAAGCCAGCAGACCGGCATAGATTACGACATCATTGTTAATGAGCAGGTCCTTGATGGTTATGCGCAACCTTCCATCAACTTCTGTTACTTCAGGCTTGTTGTCCCTGTCATACCGGATGAATACAACCCCCTGCTCTCTGGCCTGTGTGTAATAGTCTTCATGAAATCCATATGTCCCCATATCCCGGTAAAGGACATATACACTGGCAGAAGGATTGATTTCTTTGATCTTCAGCGCGTTCTTTATTGCCATGCTGCAGCAGATACTGCTGCAATACATATGGCTGTCATCCCTGGAACCTACACATTGAATCATTACAATCGTATCATCTACGGTTGGAACAAAACTGCCGGATGCCAGTTTTTCTTCCAATTCATGCTGCAATACTACGTGCCTGCTTTTCCCGTACAGATATTCATCCGGCCTGAAGGTCATAGCACCGGTGGCCAGAATGATGGCCCCATGCTGAAGCTCAACCGTCCTTTTCTGAGGACCCTGTCCGGCACTGATCACTGTCTGAAAATTGCCCACAAACCCATTGACACTCTCAATCCCGGCTTCTGTAAAGATTTGAATAAGCCCGTGGTTTCTGACCTGATCAACAATATGCTTGAGATAGTCCTGCGGATTTTCTCCCTCCAGTGTGTAATGGATATTATGGAGATTGCCCCCCAGTTTGGCTGTTTTCTCAACCAGATAACATTCAAGACCCTGCCTGGCCAGTGACAGCGCGGCGGTCATACCGGCAAGCCCACCGCCGATAACCAGGCCCTTTGGAATAACGTCTATGACCGATTCATCCAAAGGCTGGATCAACCTGGCCTTTGCAACAGCCATGCGAATCAGGTCTTTTGACTTTTGTGTGGCCTCCTCTTTTTTATGGGCATGCACCCAGGAACACTGGTCGCGGATATTTACCATTTCCACGAGGCACCTGTTCAATCCCGCCTCTCTAATGGTTTCCTGAAACAGCGGCTCATGAGTCCTGGGAGTGCAGGCAGCCACAACAACACGGTTGAGTTTTTCATTGACAACTGTTCCCTTGATCAACGTCTGTGTATCTTCAGAACATGAATAGAGGTTGTCAGTGCTGATAACCACGTCGGGAAGGGTGGCAGCATACTTTTTTACCTCCTCCACATCCACTACTCCTGCTATATTCTTGCCGCAATTACATACAAACACGCCGATCCTCAAAGGCTCCTGTTCCACAGGGCGCTCTTCAATAAATGTCTTTTCCGATATGAGTGTGTTGCGGGCTTGGGCAAGGAGTTCGGTCACGCACGCAGCGGTCCCGCTGGCCTGCATGACACTGTCAGGAAGGGGCATTGGTCCCCGGAATCCACCCGCAACATAGATCCCCTCCCTGGAAGCGGAAAGCGGATCAAACAGCTCTGTCCGGCAGAAACCATGGGGATTTAGTTCTATGGCCGCGGCCTTTGCCAGGGTAAAGTTCCCATCAGGGGCCTCCAGGCCCATGGGAAGCACAATCAGATTAAATATGTCCTGGTGTAAGGAGCCGTCCTCAGTGACATACTTCAGGATCAGGTCTTCTGTTTGTGAATCACGTCTTATCTCGGAGACCCTGGACCGGATAAAATGTATTCCCAATTCCTTTGCACGTTCATAGAAACTCTCCAGTCCCTTGCCGTGCATTCGCATATCCATGAAAAATATCGTAATGTCCAGGTCCGGCTCATGCTCCAGGGCCACAATGGCATCTTTAACAGCATACTTGCAGCACACGGACGAGCAATACGTGTTGCCTGATGTGCTGCCACGGGAACCTGCGCATTGAATAAAGGCGAGCTTCCCGGGTTTTTCCAAATCCGAAGGTCTCAGGATTTTCCCCATATAGGGACCGGAAGCGCTTGATATGCGCTCAAATTCCAGACCTGTAACGATATTGGGAGAGTCCTTGTAGTGATAGGCACTTATGCGGGCCGGGTCATATTCCTTGAAGCCGGTAGACAGGATAATGGCACCGACATGGTAGACGGTAACCTCCGGCTTCTGGTCAAAATCAATGGCCCCGGTCTGACAGGCACGGGTACATTGCTTGCACTCCTGTCTGTCCAGGAACAGACAATGATCAGGATGCACGGAATAGGTGGAAGGTATGGCTTGAGTATAAAGGATATCAATAGCCTTTTTGGGGGATAAGTACCGGTTGTAGGGATCAGGCAGAGTAACCGGGCAATATTGGGCGCAGACCCCGCAACCCGTACACTTTGTTTCATCCACATAACGGGGGCGTCGCAGCACCTTGACACTGAAATTCCCGGCAGTACCTGAGACTTCTTGAATATCGGCGTTTGTAATGATTTCTATATTAGGAGACCGACCGGCCTCTACCAACTTGGGCGCGAGTATTCAGATGGCACAGTCGTTGGTTGGAAAGGTCTTGTCCAGACCTGCCATGATACCGCCTATGGCTGATGATCTTTCGATCAGATAGACATAAAACCCGGCATCAGCCAGATCCATAGCAGCCTGGATTCCGGCAATTCCGCCTCCGACAACCATTGCAGCGCCGATTAGATCCTCCCTGGAGGCATCAATTTTCATTGGAATACTCTCTCCTAATCTTCCACCAGTTCCAGTGCCCCAGTGTTGCACCAGCGCACACAGGATGGACTCGGCGGTATACCGCAAAAATCACATTTCAAGGGGATACCGGTTTCTGCCTCTATGAAATACGGTTTCTGCGGACACGATGCCCTGCACAAAGCGCACATGTCATAGGTCTGGTCACCTATTACTATGGTCTGTTTTGACGTGCAGGCAGCATCTACAAAAGGACCGGCGATTACAGGGTAATACTGATCCCCGTCTTTCATCACTCGTATGCGAGCGCGCCTCGGATTCGCGGTATTTGCCACATGATTCAGGGAGCACGCGATCTCGCAATGCCTGCAGCCGGTGCACTTGGAATGATCAATTTTTATCCTCGGCATTTTTACTCCTCCAGTTCCAATGCCTTCAGGGTCTCCGGCGGAGGCTCGCCTTTCTCGTTCCACCCTCTCAGATGATAATATTCCGGAATCATTTCACTTATCCGGCTGATCTGTCCTTCAGCAGGCCCGTCGGAAATGGGTTCTTTGGTAAACCTGTCAGGGAGGGTGTCGTGTGAGCTATTGAATCCTGCGCTCAGATTAAACACCCTTTCCAGGTTCCATATCCTCTCCCCAATAAGGAGCAGATCATCTGCTTTGTAACTTGTTCCAAGACAACTGTTTACGAGTGGGACATAATTATTAAATTTTAGTCCCATCAGAGGCCAGTTGCACAGGCCCAGGGAATCCATGACAGCACTGGTGTCCTGATATTGCTTGACCAGTCCCGGCTTTCCCTCAATTTCCCACGGATCGAGATTCTCATGCACATTGAGAAGTTCATCAAAAAAAGTATTGGCATACAGGTGATGAGGCCCGTAGTTGCTCGTGGCAAAATGAAGCCCCATTCCCTGAATGGCGCGAGGATCAAACGGTGCCAAAGAAAGACCCTTTACGCCCATAAAAAGATCCGGCCTTCCGGAGGACTCAGCCAAGGCCTTTCCGCCTTGCCCCAAGCGTTTGGCATGCCCTTTTTTCGTGGCGATCAACCGAAGCGCCTGTACCAGTGTCTCAGCATTGCCAAAGCGAAGGTCAATCTTGAGTTCCTCTGGTGAAAGCACCTTTTTTTCCACCAATTCCATGGCAGTGGCAAGGGTTCCTCCCGCGGCAACCGGATCGAGTCCCATTTCAGCACACAGCATACTCGCCATACCGATTGCAGAAAGATCGCTGATCCCGCAGTTTACCCCAAGAGCGCCGATTGCAAGATAGGTGGGCACCATGCCCTTTCCTTGATAAGTTGGATGTTTAACAACTGTTTTCTTGATACATGCAACAGGACACGCAAAACAGCCACGAGCTCTCAAAACAAAAGCACTGTTTAATGCCTCGGTACCTATGTTTTTCAAGGAGAGGGACGCCCAGCGAAAATTGTTCTGCGGCAGTATCCCCTTTTGATAACACAACCCCACCAGGAAAGCGGTTCCCCACTGGGACATGGATTGCGAGGCAAGAGGAGCGCTATTGAGCTTGTTGATCAGGGTATTGACCACCTGCACAAATCGATTGCCGTCTGCCACATGCAGGGAGTGTTGGCCTTTCACAGCTATGGCCTTGAGATTTTTGGATCCCATAACCGCACCTGTACCGGCTCCTCCTACAGAGAGATAACGGTCGTTAACAACATTGGCCAATGGGAGTAACCGTTCGCCTGCAGGGCCGATTGATACCAGAAATGTCTCCCGCGCAACCCACGGATCACCAAGGTTCTTTTTAAACAGGTCTTCAGTCTCAGCAGTAGAACGTCCCCAGTATTCCAGAGCAGGAAGTATTCTAACTTTGTCGTCAATAATTGAGAGAATAACCGGTGTTTCGGCCTTGCCCTCTATAATGACCATGTCGAATCCGGCGAATTTGAGCTCAGCGCCAAAATGCCCACGGGTCTTAGCGCAGGCCAGGGTTCCGGTTAATGAAGACCTGGTTATGACATTGCAGGATGCCCCTGTTATTGCCCCTGTTCCGACCAGCGGACCCGAGGCAAAAATGAGCTTGTTGTCCGGAGAAAGGGGGTCTGTCTGAGGATCAACCTCATCCGTAAAGACCTTTACTCCAAGACCGCGTCCGCCTAGAAACTTTTCAAGGAGTTTCGGATCGATCTCCTCTATTCGGTGTTTTCCTTCGGTCAGATTCACCCTTAGACAACGACCGATACATCCATCCATTTCCTATTCTCCCAACTTTGCCGATGTGTGGGCCACCAAACGCTTATCATCAGGCATGGTCGACTATAGGGACTCTGTTTGACCCCCCATACCTGCTTTCTATGCACTCAATACATTATGCTGCGCCTCTGAGCCACTCTACTGTCTTTTCTTTCAGGGCCTGATCAAGAGCAAAAGTCATACATACAGTACGACAACAACCACAGCCGATGCACTTGTCAGTATCTACATAAATAGAACCTTGCTGATCAATTATTGCACCTACCGCACATACCGGCAACGCAAAACAGGATGCGCAGTTATGCTTACATATTGCATTAATCATGATATATTGACCTCCTTAATAAGTATAATCATGCATATCAATTGTGAAAATTACGAATGGATACTAGCCCAAAATCTTGTCTACCTCTTCTGCATCTGCGTCCATGACATGGGAAATTCCGGAAACTTCCGCAGCCTCTTTGGTCAGGGTCATCAGATCGTTACGGTCAATATATTGAATGGCAAATTTCCTTGCCCCTGCCATAAGCTGCTGAAGGCCCTGTTTCAGCCTGTCGATGTAAGAATACATACCGATGGCCCCTGCAGGGAGCTTGCTAAAGTCTTTTCCGAAGCGCTCCTTCAACTCCGCGCCAACTGCAAAGAGACGCATATAACCGTCTTCGACATCTTCCCCTTCGAGCTCCATTTTTTCAGCCATCAGTTTGCCATGAGTCTTTCCCACCATGGCAGCTGTAAAAATGGCCCGTCCAAGGCAGATGGCCTTTACATAGGGCGCTCCAAGGGCAATGGCCTTAAAGATATGGTCTTCCAGGGACAGGCCGCCGGCAATGGCGATCGGTGGGATATATGCCCCTTTGGCAGCCAATCGTTGGCACATCTGATAGGCCAGGCATTCCAGTTGCACTGTCGGGACACCCCATTCATTCATCATACGCCAGGGGCTCATGCCGGTTCCGCCTCCTGCACCGTCTATTGTGAGAAGATCGATCTTTGCATCTGAAGAATATTTTATGGCCCGGGCCAGATCAGCAGGACGATATGCACCAGTCTTGAGAGTCACATATTTTGCGCCTACGGAATGCAGATACTTAACAGAATTGTGAAAGGCCTCTTCTTCCACCATGCCGAGACGTGAGTGACGTTCAAACTCTGTAATGCCGCCTGCCTTAAAGGCTTCCTGGACTGCCGGATTGCTCGGATCCGGCAGCACGATATAACCCCTGTTTTTGAGCTCCATGGCCCTCTCGATCGAACGTAACTTGACCTCGCCCCCAATATCCTTGGCACCCTGGCCCCATTTCAGCTCAAAGATTTCAATTCCCAACTTCTCAATCACGTATTCAGGTACACCAATTCTGGTATCTTCTACGTTTGCCTGAATAATGATACCTCCAGTACCGTCATACCACTGGTTGAAGGCATTGATGCGACGTTCCATCTCCGGTGACTTGGAAATCTTTCCATTCTTGAATTCCGCATTGGAATCCATGCCACAGATGTTTTCTCCCGCAACGACCATCACGCCTGATATGGCCGCTCCTACGGCCACGTCTTCCCAATTTATTCGGGCAATATCCGTTGACCCCACCGCGCCGGTAAAGACAGGGAAGTTCATCTTGATGCTACCATCAGCACCAACAGCAGTAGTCGTATCCACAGCCGGAAATGTAGCTTTATCCGAATCGGCTTCAATACCGACAGCACCTACAGCCGTACCCTGGATGTTGAAATGGGAAAAATCTACAGGGTAATCCTTCTCAGAACCTGCCGTGATTGTACCAAAGGGTGCAGGGTAGATGACTTCCCTTCCTTTCAGGGCGGACCTGCCTATCTCGCAAGGCCCCTCACAACCGTCAACACAGGTCACACAGATTCCTGATATGGGAGCTGGTGTCATACGTGTTGTTGTAAGAGTGGCAGCACTGTAATTGGGTTTACTAAATGACATAACAGAAAATTCTCCTATTTAGAAATTGAGTATAGAGTTTCAGCAGAATTGTAGTTTCCACCGCAAAAAAAAGACGTCCACCACTCATAAGGGAGGCGGACGTCTTTGTCAGCCATACTATAAAATAGCTTCCTACACTTTTGTACGAAATCTTACAAATTTGTAATAACTGAGATCTATTTAGGATGTACTAATCCATCTTGTCAAGGCTTTTCTATTCCAGTTCCTCCGAAAGCAGAACTGCCTCTGCCACATGACGCATGGATTTGCGGGAGTCCATGCTCCGCTTTTGAATCCAGCGAAAAGCCTCATTTCCGTCCATTTTGCGTCTGCGCATAAGGACCTCTTTAGCACGTTCCACCAGTTTGCGGGTCTCCAGTTCTTCTCTGATCACCCTGGTTTTTACCATAAGCTCTGTGTTGAGAATCGCGACTGCCGCCTGATTTGCAACTGCTGTAATGAGATAAACTTCTGTGTCTGAAAATTCATGAGGTTCTGCTGTAAAACAGTTGAGTACCCCGATTACCTTTTCATCCTTTACTTGAAGCGGCACGCTGACCATGGATACCAGGCCAAGCTTTTTGGCCATTTCCTTTTCCTTGAACCGGGGCTCTGTTGACACGTCTCTGATGATAAGTGGCTGGTTGTGTGT
>WTCF01000102.1 GCA_013138705.1 Deltaproteobacteria bacterium | reverse complement strand
GGAAAAATAGGCCAGCCCGGCGATAAAACACCGGTCCAGGGTCACACAGATAAGATAGCGGTCTCCAGGCCGGACCCCCGTGCCCCAGAAGGCCATGAGTTCGTTAAAGGCAAGCCGCTCAAGGTCGCTCCTGGTGTATGGCACTACTATGGGATTTCCTGTGGTCCCTGAAGTAAGTGACAGGTCAGCTATTGATGCGGCTTCAACTGCCTGAAAGGCTGCCGGGTCAGTTTCTAATGCGCTGCGGCTGGTAAACGGCAAGGACCTGAGATCTTCCAGGGTAATTATGTCTTCAAAGCTGCACCCCTGCGTTTTCAGGAGTTCCTTATAATAAGGGGCTTGACCGGCTTGCTGAACCTGGCTTCGCAAAAGCCCTGCTTGGAAATTTTTTATTTTTTCCGGGTCTGCGATCCGCCATTCCAAAGCAGTCTTCAAAGAATAGCGGCTCTTCGTCAAACTACATCTAGTCATTGCCGCGAGTAGCCGAAGACGTGATTGGATTGGACATTATGTTCGACTTATAGCCGGTGATTTTAAAAGGATTCACGCCTCGCTTGGCCAACTCTGTCGCTATGGATTCCCTGGCTTGATCCTTCAACGCGCGGATACAGTCCGGATCGTCCCCACGCCCGGATGATATTATCGGGGGCAGGATGACCATCTTCACCCTGGATGGTGTGAGAAACCTGCTACCCGGTGGCATCAGGCGGTCAGTCCCCAGGATACACACCGGCACTATGGGCCTTCCTGTAAGACAAGCCAGACGAAAAGCCCCATTTTTAAAGCGCGCAAGCCTGCCGTCTCTGGAACGGTGGCCCTCAGGCCAGAATATGAGAGAACACCCCGATGCCAGCAGTTCCCCTCCCCTGCTTTGGACTACATCCCAGCCGTCATTTGAGTTTATGTAACGCGCAAGTCGCATTAACCACTTGTAGACCGGTATCCGAAAGGGCCACGACGTCACAAAGGCGTTTTCAAACGGGAGCATACCAAAAAGGTAAGGGTCTATTGAGGAATTGTGATTGGCTACAAATATGACCGGGGGTTTAATTCCGTTGGAAAAGTCCTCTACGGTCACCGGAGCCATAAAGGGGACAACACGCACCAATGCCCAGCCATAAAGACGAATACTCTTCCTGATTATTCTGTCTATCGGCTGGTTTGCAAGGATACTGTATATCAAGAGCAAGGGGAGTATAAAAGAGAGACAGAAAACAGTAAAAATAGCAAAGACAGGCCAGATATACAGGTTGAGCAACAGCTTTTTAAGGCCCACTCTTTACTCCTTGGCAGCTTGCTGATTCTTAAGACGACAAACAAGGTCAAAGAGATCGCTCATAGTCCTTACAGCCCGCACTGCCTCTTCATCGGTCATTTTCATCCCAAAGGCCTTTTCCAGGGCCACTACCATGTCTACCGCATCAAGGCTGTCCAGCCCAAGATCTTCATACAGAGTGGCGTCCGGCTGAAGCAATTCGGGTTCGAGTTCGAATTCCTCTGCCATAATCTGCGTTACCCGCCGGCGGACCTGTTCGTCTGATATCATACTGTCCACCTCCGCAGCACCATAGCGGCATTAACACCACCCAGTGCGAAGTTGTTCTTTAGTACTATGTTCATTGGGAGCTTGTCCACAGACTGTACCAGATTGATATCTGAACAATCCGGATCAGGCCTTTCCAGATTAAGGGTCGGCACAACCTCCTGCCGGTCCAACATCTCAAGGAGCACTATTGTCTCAAGTGCCCCGGCAGCACCAAGGGTATGCCCCATATGCCCTTTGTATGAGCTGACCGGCACATCTCCAAATATGCTATGGATTGCAACGGCCTCTGCTATATCTCCAAGCATGGTCCCTGTGGCATGTGCATTTACATAATCAATGTCATCTCCATTCAACCCGGCCTCGGCCAAGGCATTATGCATTGTCTTGGCCATAGAGTCCTCATGCGGATTGGCAATGCTCTTGCTGTCATTTACATGGCCAAAACCCAGGATCTCACAATAGATCTTTGCCTTACGCCTCAAAGCAGAGTCCAGGCTTTCCAGGACCAGGACACCACCTCCTTCACCACAAACGACTCCGTCCCTGTTCAGGTCAAACGGCCTGGGAGTGGTCAAGGGGAGATCATGACTTCGTGAGGCTGCTTTTATCACGTCGAACACCATTGTGACCGTAGGATGGACCTCGTCAGCTCCACCACACAGCATTGCCTCTTGCCGGCCGGAGCGAATCAACATATAACCAAGACCCAGAGCCTGTGCTGATGAGGTGCACGCACTTGTGGGCGCCCACTGTTCGCCGGTTATTCCGAGGGCAAGGCAGACATTGGCTGCGCAGGAATGCCCCATAATCTTAAAAAACATCCCGGAGCGGACATGTTCAACACTTTCTTCGGGTAAGAACTGCCTGTACAATGCCTCATATATTGTGGGACTCCCGGTAGTGGACCCGATTGCCGCCCCTACCCTTCCTGATGTTAGAAAGTCCGGCTCAAGTCCGGAATCCGAGACTGCCTCTTTGGCGGCCAGAGTAGCGTAAATGGCCATTGGCCCCATAGTTCGTCGAATAGTGCGGGGCAATAAGGGCTTGGCATCAAAGGGCGGAACCGGTCCTGCCATGTGGCATTGAAGTCCTTGAATACTCTCCCAATCCGGCATCAGTTGTATGCCGGATCGCCCATTCCACACTCCATCCAATAGATCAGCCACCCCTAACCCAAATGGCGATACGGCCCCACGCCCGGTGATGACTACCCGCTTCAGCGACACTGTCTCACCTCGTCCCACAGGGGTTCCAGGCCTTCAATTTCACCTACGGTCACCATGCCGGCAAGCGAGGCCCCTACTATTCCGGTCATTAATGTTCCCTGCCCGCTGAGCCATAAACCTGAGAGACGGGTTTTGGCTCCAGGGTTATATTGGTTCAAGCAATGCTGCACTCCGTACACCGCGCCCCCAGGGACGCCCAGCTTGTCCCTGAATGTGAGAGGACTTCCTATTGCCAACGGCTCAATACGACTATAGCCCCAAAACTTTTTCGCCTGATCTAACAATCTGTCGGCACACCGGGCCTTCCATCTCTTATAAGATGCCGGCCGTGCTTTTCCTGAATCTACAGAAAATGGGGCGACTTCATCCCAGGATGCCGGTCGCATCAATATTATGCCCCGCTGTGCATCGGACAGGGCGGGATCTGAATATCTACGTCCCGGAGCTGTCATCAGCAAAGCGCTTTCTTCCGGATATTTCAAGTTAACATCCAATATATCAAGCCCGCTTGGAATGGCATAGTGATTGACCCAGGTCAGGTCGTCCAAAGAACCTGGATCATCTACTGCTCCAAATACTACAAACATAGAGTCGGTATTTATCAGATTCCGCATACGATTATAGAAGGCCTTCCGGAATATTCCATCCGGGACCAGGTCCAAAAGGCTGGTGGGATGACCCGTGTAGATCACATAAGAGGCGTATATCTCTCCCTCGGAAGTCTTGACTCCTGCCACCTGATTTTCCTTTACTAGGACCGACTCAACCTCCTGTCCGGTAAGAATATCAACGCCTGCTTCTGCCAGGGTCGCCAAAAAAGCATCCACTATTGCCTGCCCACCGCCATCTATGGCATAGGCTCCGGAGATAAACGTGTGAGCAACCATGGCATGCACTGCAAGACTGGCCTGTCTGGGAGGAACACCGTAAAGAAAGGCAGGCGACGCCAACACGGCTTGAAGGTCAGGATCTTTAGTCAGTGATGTCAGGAATGGAGCCAATCCGATTCTTGCCGATGGAAGGGGGCCTCGTAGAAATGGGGTAAGTGAAAGGTCCAGATTGTAGAAAGGGATGGAATCACATATCTCTCTCAGGGTCTTGAGATAGGTTGCAATCCCTTCTGCTTCATTAGGAAAGGCCTGCTGCAATTCGTCTTCTAAACGCTCATAAGAAAAAAAGGCCCGAACAGATTTTCCAGAATTTCTGAGTATTAAACTGTCATTTCCTTCTGATGGGAAAGAATGCACACGTAAGTGTGACCACACACCTAAATATTCCCACAAAACACGTAATATTTCTCCTGATCCCAGACACCCTGAGTAGTGAAAGCCAACGTCAAAAGGTATTCCTCTTCTAACAAAGTGCTTTAGCGCCCCACCAGGCATCCTGTTTCGCTCCAGTATAATTACTCGTCTGCCTTTTTTGGCAAGCAGGGCTGCGGCTGTCAGACCGCTTATCCCGCTCCCTATGACAACGACTTTAGCCTTCATCGAGCAATCCTTACAACCAGGCAGGCATTGGTCCCACCAAAACCGGATGCATTGCAAAGCATAAAGCGTGGCCTGAAAGTAACGGTCTTTTGGGGGAGATATAAGACCTCTGCAGCAGGATCCGGCACTTCAAGGTTGGGATTCCCTGCCACAAAACCGCCCCATGCCATCAGCAGACCATAGACCACTTGTGATGCGCCTGCCATCCAGAATTCGTGACCGGCCAGGCCCTTTACCGCGGACACGATTGGGCCTTTTTTTGCCCCATCCAAATCAAAAACATTGCGCAGGGCAATTGCCTCTGCCCTGTCACCAGCCAGGGTTGATGTGGCATGTGATAAAACCAGATCAATGTCATCAGGGGAAAGGGCGGCATCCATCAGAGCACAGTGCATTGCCCGTTCCAACCCCTCCCCGCTCGGCACCGCTATGTGGTTACCGTCTGATGTGTTGGAATAACCCATGACCTCGCCCAATATCTGAGCACCTCGTGCCTCGGCCGATTCGAATGCCTCTAAAACGATAGCAGCGGCCCCACCGCTGGGGACCAGTCCGTCCCGGTCTCGGTCAAACGGACGAGAAGCCGCCCCAGGATCGTTTTCCCTGCGCGAAAAGGCCCCCAAGGCATCAAAGCTGCACATTGATTCCCAGGAAATTTCCTGCGCACCACCACAAATTATACGATCTTGCCTGCCAAAGGCTATGGTTTCCGCCCCCTGGCCCACAGCCATGACACCGCTCGCGCAGGCCCCGCTCACAGTCCAGGATACTCCACGTATTCCCAAAATGGTGTTCAGGTTAAG
>WTCF01000017.1 GCA_013138705.1 Deltaproteobacteria bacterium | reverse complement strand
TTGATAAAAAATCTCTAAAAGAACACATGAATCGCCTGGAAGAGGCCAAGAAAAGGGATCACCGGCGTCTGGGCAAGGATCTGGACCTTTTTTCCATACATGAAGAAATCGGCCCAGGGCTTATCCTGTGGCACCCCAAGGGGGGCATTATCCGCAAGATCATTGAGGACTTCTGGCGCGATGAGCACTTCCGGAGGGATTACGACATGCTCTTCACTCCCCATATTGCCCGCAGGGACCTATGGAAGACCAGCGGCCATTTGGATTTTTACAGTGAGAACATGTATCTCCCCATGGAGATCGACAAGGTCAGCTATCAGTTAAGACCAATGAACTGCCCCTTTCATATAGCGATCTACAACTCACGTATACGCAGTTACAGGGAACTTCCCATGCGCTGGTGTGAGCTGGGTACTGTTTATCGCTATGAGAGGACAGGCACCCTGCACGGGCTTATGAGGGTCAGGGGATTTACCCAGGACGATGGTCATGTCTTTTGCCGGCCGGACCAGCTCACTAAGGAAATTCATGAAATCCTGGACTTGACCCTGTATATCCTTAGGGTATTTGGGTTTGAGCGATATGAGATTTATCTCTCCACCCGTCCTGACAAGTATGTAGGCTCGGATGAAAATTGGGAGCGTGCAACCGACGCGCTCAGGCAGGCACTTGAGGCACAGGGGTTGACCTATGAAATAGATCCTGGCGAAGGGGTGTTTTATGGCCCCAAGATTGATATCAAGATCAAGGATTGCCTGGATCGTTCATGGCAGTGTTCCACCATCCAGGTTGACTTTAATCTCCCCGAGAGATTTGATGTGCGTTATATAGGGGAAGACAGCCGACACCATACGCCGATCATGGTACACAGGGCACTGCTTGGCTCCCTGGAACGGTTCTTCGGTGTGCTGATTGAACACTATGCAGGGGCTTTTCCCCTCTGGTTGGCCCCTGCTCAGGCCGTTGTTCTGACCGTAACCGACAGACAGGATCAGTGGGCGGAATCAGTTACCAAAAAACTCAGGGCCGCAGGTGTCAGGACAAAAGCCGACCTCAGAAATGAAAAGCTGGGCAAAAAAATCCGGGAGGCCCAGCTTGACAAGGTCCCTTATATGCTGATAGTCGGCGATCAGGAAATAATTGATATGACCGTAAGCCCTCGTACCAGAAAGGGGCAGAAACTGACAGCCATGTCTGTTGATGACTTTATTGCCCTGGTGGAAAAAGAGTGTAGGGAAGTCTTTAATTGTTAATAAGTTCATAGTATAGGAATTTTCATTTTTGAACACGGATGAACACAGATTTTTAAATTTATGAACAATAATATTATCTGTGTATATTTGTGAAAATCTGTGTCCAAAATTATTTAAGTCCGCCCGAAGGGCGCTAAGTTCAAAACAGGGGGTGTAGTATCGCAAGAGAAATTCCAGTCAATGTAAATTATCGGATCAGGGCTAAAGAGGTACGGCTCGTTGGCGAGGATGGAAATCAGCTCGGGGTGGTAGCTCTGAATGAAGCCTTGGCCAAAGCGGCAGATGTCGGATTAGACCTTGTGGAGGTGGCACCGAATGCCCAGCCACCGGTCTGCCGGATCATGGATTATGGAAAATTCAAGTACGAGCAAAGCAAAAAGGCCCAGGAAGCCCGGAAAAAACAGACCATTATTCAAGTCAAAGAGATCAAAATGCGTCCAAGAACGGACGTGCATGACCTTGATGTAAAAAAGAGGCGAATAAGGCAGTTCATTGGTGATGGGAATAAAGTAAAGGTTACAGTGAGGTTTCGAGGCCGGGAAAACGCCCACCCTGAATTGGGACATGCCTTGATAAAAAGAATTGTGGAAGAGATGGCCGATATTGCCGTCTCTGAGAACGTTCCTGTCAAGCAAGGTCCGTTAATGCACACAATACTCGCTCCTAAAAAGGATTGACCTAAGACCCTGATGGGGTTATTAATTATCGCTTGTGAACTCGCTATAGATGAGTATGGCTTTTGTGCCATCTGCGGTCTTTCCGCAGAATAAAGGATAAATAATTATGCCAAAGATGAAGACTAGACGCGCTGCGGCCAAGCGCTTCAAAAAGACAGGGACCGGGAAGTTCATGTATAGAAAGGCAGGATCCAGCCATATTTTGACCTCCAAGACACGGAAACGCAAAAGAAGCCTGAGGAAAGAGAAGGAGATTTCCGAGACAAGGGTCAAGTCAATTAAACGAATGACGCCTTTTATCTGATTGCGCTTAGTATGGATTTTGACATAAAAAGAGGAGTTTGAAAGAAAATGCCACGGGTTACAAGGGGCTTTAAGGCCCATCGTCGTCGCAAGAAGATACTCAAGATGGCCAAAGGCTACAGGGGTGCCAGACGCCTCTGTTTCAAACAGGCCAAGGAGACTGTGGAAAAGGGACTCTGCTATGCCTACAGAGACCGCAGGACCAAGAAACGCATGTTTCGCCGCTTGTGGATAATCCGAATCAACGCGGCCTGCAGGCTGAACGGCATGTCCTATAGCCGTTTTATTGAAGGTATAACCAAGGCAGGGGTTGCTGTGGACCGGAAGATGCTTGCCGATATCGCAGTGACAGACTCCAATGCCTTTTCCTCCCTTGTAGAAACTGCAAAGAGCGCCTGATAAAGAACCGGATATATGCAGGAGCGCCTAGAGGAAATCAGGACTCAGG
>WTCF01000041.1 GCA_013138705.1 Deltaproteobacteria bacterium | reverse complement strand
CCCCCTCCACTGCGGCCTCTGCCACTGAGAGCCCCTGTTCGCGCCGGTCCTTGGCAAACTCCACGATAAGGATGGCGTTTTTGCTGGCCAGGCCCACCAGCAGCACCAGGCCGATCTGGGCATAGATACTGAGGTTGAGCCCTACGATCCACAGACCGGCCAGTGCCCCCAGAACAGCGACAGGGATCGAGATGATAATGGACAACGGGATGTTCCAGCTCTCATACTGACCCACCAGGAAAAGATAAGAAAAGACCAGGGCCAGGGCGAACAGGATCAGGACCTGGCCGCCGGCTTTCCGTTCCTGAAAGGACATTGCTGACCAGTCATAGGCATATCCCTCCGGCAGTGTCTTGGCCGCCACCCGCTTCATCGCCGCCATGGCGTCCCCTGAGCTGAAACCAGGAGCGGCTCCACCGTTAATCTGGACGCTGGTAAACTGGTTATAACGGTTCACGATCTGGGGGGCCAGGACCGTGGACAGGGTTGCCAGACTAGCCATTGGCACCATTTTGCCCTCGTTGCTGCGTACGTATAATTTGTCTATGTCTTTGACCGCATCGCGGTACGGCGTATCGGCCTGGACCTTGACCTGATAGACCCGTCCATAGAGATTAAAATCGTTTGCATACCTTGACCCAAGCTGGGCCTGCAGGGTTGAGAATACTCTGCTGACCGGCACCTGAAGCGTTTCAGTCCTGGTGCGGTCAAGGTCCACAAAGATCTGAGGCGTATTGGCCGTATAGGTGGCGAAAACCCTCATCAGGGCCGGGTCCTGGTTGGCGGCTATGACCATGGCCCGGGTCGCAGCGGCAATTTCTTGGGGGCTTTGGTCCCCCAAGGCCTGCAGCCGGAAGTCAAACCCGCCGGTCATGCCAAGGCCCTGGATGGGCGGGGGGACAAAAGCAAAACTGTTGGCCGAGGAAATGGCAGCCAGTTTCCCCTGGGCCTGTCCTACTATGGCATTCAACTGCAGGCCCGGACCGGTGCGCTTATCCCAGGGGTCCAATATCCCAATACCAAATCCGACATTTTCAGCATTCCCGCTGAGCAGGCTGAACCCGCTCACTCCAATGACATCCTGGACACCTTTAATGCCTTTGAGCTCTTTGGTGATCTGCTGCATAACCTCACCGGTGCGGCCCAGCGCGGAGGCCTCGGGGAGCTGAACATCAAATAAAAAGGCGCCCAGGTCCTCCTCTGGCAAAAAGCTGGTGGGTCGGGTCTCAAACAAGTAGTAGGAAGCGCCGAATACACCCACGAAAATCAGCACCACCACGACCAGCCGTCGAATCAGCCATGCAGACCCGGCCACGTATCCGTTACGTGATGCATCCAGGGCCCGGCTGAACCAGGCCAGGGGCCCCAGGCGGATTGGCCTTGTCCGCCTGAGCAGGACAGCGCAGAGCGCAGGGCTCAGGGTCAGGGCGATGATTGAAGAAATAACCACCGATGTACACAATGTCACTGCAAACTGTTTGTAGAGCTGCCCGGTGATGCCGGGCACAAATCCGACCGGGACAAACACGGCCAGCAGCACCAGGGTGGTGGCGATGATCGGCCCGGTGACTTGGCCCATGGCCCTGATGGTCGCGTCTTTTGGGCTGAGGTTTGTTTTATGCATGACCCGATGGGCATTCTCCACCACCACAATGGCGTCGTCGACCACCAGGCCGATGGCCATGATCAGGGCAAACAGGGAAATAGTGTTGGCGTTAAAGCCCAGGGCCAGCAGCACAGCGAATGTCCCCACCAGCGATACCGGAATAGCCACGGTAGGGACCAGGGTGGCCCGCCAGTCCTGCAAAAAGAGAAAGGTCACTCCAACAACAAGGAGAAAGGTGATAAACAGCGTCAGCCCAATCTCATGGATGGCCGCGGAGACATACTTGGAGGTATCGTAAATGATCTGGTATTGCACATCGCTCGGCTGACGCTGTGCAAGACGTTCAAGCTCTGCCCTGACCGCCTTCATGGTATCCAGGGCATTGGCGCCTGAGGACCTGTAAACCGCCATCCCCAGGGTCGGAGCGCCGTTCAGGATCGACTCGGTACCGTAAGACTTGGCACCAAGTTCTACACGGGCAATATCGCTGATTCGCACCAGGCCCCCTTTGGCGTTGGAGCGGACAATGATATTTTTGAAATCTTCAACATCCTTAAGACGACCCTTGGCCCGCAGGGCATACTGGATCTGCTGGCCATCACCGGCAGGCGTTGATCCGATCGAACCGACTGCCGCCTGGACATTCTGCTCACGGATGGCGGTAATCACGTCATCCGCGGTCATGCCCATGGAAGTGAGACGCTCCGGGTCCATCCAGATACGCATGCTGTATTCGAATTCCCCGAAAATAAAGACATCGCTCACGCCGTTAAGACGTACCAGGGCATCCTTTATTTCCTTGCTGGCATAGTTGCTCAAAAAGAGCTTGTCCTTGGTGCCCTCGGGAGAAAAATAACAGATCACAGCCAGCATATCCGAAGAGCGTCTACGTACATCTATCCCCTGCTCGATTACATCTCTCGGAAGTTTAGGGGTGGCTAATTGCACCCGGTTTTGAAGGTTGACCTGGTCGATGTCAGGATCGGTGCCTACGGCAAAGGTAACGGCCAGTTCATAACGTCCGTCATTGGAACAGGTGGAGGACATGTAGAGCATGT
>WTCF01000168.1 GCA_013138705.1 Deltaproteobacteria bacterium | reverse complement strand
GCAAGGGACATGGCTTTGTCTTCATGGACGTAGCTCTGGTAGTCCACAAGCAATCGATGTCTGTAGTCGCTCCCCTGTCCTTTCTGCTTTTCATACAGATAGTCTGCCAGGTATGTGGTAAGCCCTTCACTCCAGTTACCTTCTTTTGGGTCTACATAGACAGAGTTTCCAAACCAGGAGTGGAGTATCTCGTGGCCCAGGGAGGTGTCCACAATGAAGGGGAGTCTTGCCACCTCTTGCCCGAGAAGAGTGTAAGTGGAGAGGCCATAGCCTGTGGGGGCACGATTTTCCACTATTGCAAATCGCTTAAACGGGTATGGGCCAAGGAGGCCTTCATAGAGATCAAGATAGTATCTGGACTTATCAATGTATTCCTGAGCGAGTTCTTTATCCTCAGGGAAAAAGTATGCTGCAATCTCAATACCCTTGTGACGTTCCAGACTGACTTGATACGGGCCTGCAACCAGTGAAAGGCCGGTCCTTGGATGGGGGAATTCAAAGATATAGATACTTGTCTTTTCCCTGTATTCTATCTCCACGGCATCTGCCTCGGATACGGCCTTGAAGTCTGCAGGCACCGCGGCCTTAAGCTCGTAGCGGGCAAGCCCCTCCAATGTCGGGCACCAGCCATCAAGCAATACAACGCCTTTTGTGTCTATGAAGCTATCCGTCATTGTATGGTCATTTTTTGCGCCGGTCCTGGGGCTCAAGGGTAAAAAATCTCTATGAAATTGAATCCTGAGCAACCTGTTTCTGCCGGAAGCTATAACACTGAAAGAGTCGTCTTCAATGGAAGGATTTATGGTTCGCCCCGCAAGGGTGACACGGTCTAACTCCACGCCTCCCACATGTACCCGTACAGATTTTTCCATAAGGAGTTCTGTTGAGACCTTTCCCTTTATCCGGCGGTTTTTCATATCCAGTGTCACGTCGATACTAACCATGAGGATATTATCCTTATTTTTGTTTACTTCAGACCAGGCCGGGGGGGCAAAAGCCGCTAAAAATGCCAGGAGAAATAGGGATAATGACAGAAAATACGAAGTTTTTTTCATAATAAACCCTTTTCAAATCAATACATGAGAAAATATATAACACCCACTATCACAACGCTTATAACACGCAGAGTTTGACCCATCATGAGTATGATTATACCCATTTTCGGCTGAAAGATGCCCAGATATCTCGGGAGTTGGTGTCTCAGGGCCCTTACAGGGGTTGCAATTACACTGCCGAAAAGAAGTGCCAGCACGGTTTCTTTCACAGTGAGCACTCCTGCACTCAGCATGGCCCCGGCTGCGGCAGCTCCGGCTGTGAATTCCGCAACTATACTGAATACTACCACAGATATGCCTTCCACAGGCAGGGCCTCAATGGCAATGATTGACGAGCTCTTGTCCTGAAGCCACTCAAAAAATTCCCATTGCTGAAGGAGGACTACCATAATATAAATGGGCACGGTATACATGGCGATCTGGCTCAGGCGGCCCGGGACGTATTGGGCCAGGAGTTTTTTTACTCGCTCCTTTCGTGGTTCCACTTCTTCTTTGTTGCGATATTCCAGCCCTGGTTTCCCCATTTTCTTTGGTGATGACAGGATTAAGCGGCCCAGGATGAGGACAAATACGGTCCTGAGCAATGCAGCCACAAGGGTTAGGCTTACGTATATCAATCCGGCCGTCCCGACCAGGGGTATAATGATGGCAATAGTAGTTGGGAGATGCAGCGTGTAGGAAGGAAGCCCCAGGTTCAAGAGTGTGGCCAGAAGCATCTCTCGTCTGCTTAATTTTTTCTCTTTATACGCATTCCATAGAATGGTATTTGCAGCGACACCTGAGAGAAAGGCTGTTGTAAAGGCAGTCCCGCTCCAGTCACTGAAATTGCCCGTACGCATGAGTGGTCTGGATAGTCTCGCAACTATTTCAGACCAACCCATTCCTTCTACCAAAGCACTCAAGCCGAGGCTAAGGGCCATGATTATCAAGAGACGGCTGAGTGGCCAGGCTATTCGATGCACGATCAGCGGCATGTCCACCCCGGGTGCTATGAAAAGGAGCCCTATAGACAGGAAGGTAATTGCTGCCCAGACATATGGTGCCGGTTTCGGCCTTTTCTTATGCTTTACGTTATTTTGTTTGCCGGGCTGTGCCATAGATATGCATTCTTACCAATTGACACTGAAATCTGCAAAGAAGTGTAGGCATCTTTCATTTATCGGTTTACACTTTTTTCGAAAAAGCGTGTATTATCGAATTGAATGCCGACGTTGAAACTGGAAATTTGAAATTAGGTAACCCATCTACATTTTTGTATTTTTCCAATTTCAAGTTTCCAATTTCCAATTTCACTGCCAAAACACAAAATCAATAAAGTGTAAACTACTTTTGACTTGTCATGAAGGATGCCAATAGATCCATACAAACTTTAAAAGAATATACAGGACCGCTCTTATTGGCATTGGTCATCGGGGCACTTGCCGGCCTGGGAGTGGTAATGTTCAGGTGGCTGATACTTTTTGGCCAGGAGGTCCTGTGGCCTGCCGG
>WTCF01000235.1 GCA_013138705.1 Deltaproteobacteria bacterium | reverse complement strand
ATTTTTTTAAATAAGGAGATAACAACAGACATCGAACGTGTGCAGATCTGGAAAATATATGGTAATATATTAAAATTAGTGGTGGGCGTAGCTCAACGGTTAGAGCGTCGGGTTGTGGCCCCGAAGGCTGTGGGTTCAATTCCCATCGCTCACCCCATAAACGAAGAAGTTGAGATAAAAAGTGCCGGGAAATACCTTTGGACAGTACTTCCGTATAACCACCTGGGGCGAGTCTCATGGTCCTGCCCTGGGTGTAGTTATCGACGGGTGCCCACCAGGTCTTGTCCTGGATGAGGCAGTCATTCAAGAGACCCTGGACAAAAGGCGTCCGGGGAAGGGAGGGTCTGCGGAAAGCCCGAGAAAGGAGCCTGATCTGGTAGAAATCCTTTCAGGTGTCTTTGAAGGACAGACCACAGGTACACCCATATTACTGATCATCAAAAACCGTGACGCCCAGAGCCAGGCATATGACCAGCTTAGGGACGTATTCAGACCTGGTCACGGCGACTACACCTACTGGAAAAAGTACGGAATTCGTGACCACAGGGGCGGAGGCAGGGCATCGGGAAGAGAAACCGCGGCAAGAGTGGCTGCGGCCGCAGTAGCCCAGGTATTCTTAAATACAGTGGGCATTTCGGTTATCGCTTATACAGTTGCTCTGGGCAAAGTGAAAGCACAAAAACGTGATCTTGATGCAGTCAGTCAAAACAGGCTCTTTTGCCCTGACCTTGAAGCAGCAGAAAAAATGGAAGAACGAATAGCCGATGTGAGATCCAGAGGTGACTCTGTTGGAGGAATTGTAGAAGTATTAGCAACAGGAGTGCCTCCCGGCCTCGGAGAACCGGTCTTTGACAAGCTTGATGCCGAGCTGGCCAAGGGACTTATGTCCATCGGTGCGGTAAAGGGCGTAGAGATCGGGGTCGGCTTCCGGGCTGCGGAGCTATTGGGATCGGAGAACAACGACCCCTTGGTACCAGGGGGCTTTTTGAGTAATCACTCAGGAGGCATACTGGCTGGCATCTCAAATGGTGATGATCTGCTTGTAAGGGCCGCTGTAAAGCCGATTCCGTCTATATCTAAAGAACAAGACACTATAACAGTGTCTGAGAAACCCGCTAAGCTCAAGGTGGGAGGGCGACATGATGCCTCGGCCATTCCCCGGATAGTACCTGTGTGCGAGGCCATGGTACGTCTGGTACTCACTGACCACATACTTAGAGCAAGGGCACTTACGCCTGATCTTTGGTCCTGAATTTTTCTAAAAAACCGTGAAATCGCAGATACATGCTGATATCAACCCCGGCACCAGCCCCCTAACAGTAGGAATTGTAGGCGGGCTGGGACGCATGGGGAGATGGTTTGCCAAATTCTTAAAAGGCGTTGGATTTCCAGTACTTATCTCTGATTTACACACAGAACTCTCATCTGAGGATCTGGCCCGGAAGTGCCGGGTCCTCATACTCTCCCTCCCCATGGAAGTGTTCCCGAAAGAAGTGGCCAAACTAGGTCCCTTGATTCCTGAAAGCTCCTTTATGACAGACCTCTGTTCACTTAAGCAGTCGCAGGTAGCATGCATGTTGGAACACGCCCGCTGTGAGGTGGTAGGGACCCATCCGCTTTTCGGGCCGGCAGAAGATTCCATTAAGGGCAAGAGGGTGGCACTATGTCCGGGGCGCGGCAAAAGGTGGTTTACCTGGTGGGAGGGACTTCTCCGGCAACATGGGGCCGTGACATCTGTCGTTTCACCTGAAGAACACGACCGAACCATGGCCTGTGCCCAGGCACTGAACCACTTCATACTTCTTTGTCTGGGAAAGGCCCTAGATGAGCATGAAATCGACCTTCAGCAGATACTGGCACTCGCACCCCCAAGTTTTGAACAGCAGATGAACATAGTAGCCAGGCTCTATCATCAGGACCCTGAGCTCTATGCAACCATTCAGATGTCTAATCCATATACGGACAGTATCCTTGAGACATTTAGCCAATATGGAGAAGACCTGAGAAAGATAATCAAAGAACGTGACCGTTCAGCATTTATAGAACTCTTTGAGGAAGTTCAGGACCTGGGACGTACAATCCTTTTATTAAAAAAAGATAGGAATGGGAACTAGTGTCTCCCAGGCTGAAACCCCATGAAAATTCCACCGTATCTGAAGATAGTGCCCAAAGGCATTGTACTGAATCTCCATGTTCAACCCAAATCCTCCCGCACGGCTTTTGCCGGCCTTCACGGTTCATCACTTAAGCTCAAGGTCCAGCCTCCCCCTGTGGATGGTGCGGCTAACAAGGCCTGCCGGCAGTTTCTGGCAAAACAATTTAATGTCTCTAAATCCTCGGTTGTGCTGAAATCAGGTGCTAATTCCAGGGAAAAGGCCTTTTTGATTGCAGGCATATCTTTAGATTACGCCTTAGCCCGACTGCCCGGGTAAGCTCGCAAGGTCTATTGCTTGAAGGGTCAAATTCATTTTAATCCCTCGTCACTAAATCAAGTTTATCCGAAACATATCCGATAAGATTAAAAGGACGTATTTGCGTTTTTGTAGCTTAGGACCCGTAAAGGAATAAGTCATTGGAATTCCTTTACGGGTCCTAAGTCTAATGCGTGTTCGTATTTCGGATACATACTAATTTTTTTGGGGGTCTTTATGCCAGTCTTTGTATGGAAAGGCACCACGAGCAATGGCGAAATACAAAAGGGCGAGATCGAGGCCCAGGATGAGCAGGCGGTACGCCGTTTACTTCGACAACAACGAGTATCTCCTTCTAAGATCAAGGCCAAGTCCAAAGACCTGCTGGAGAATATAGCATTTTTTCAAACAAAGGTGTCAACGAAGGACATCGTTGTCTTTACCAGGCAGTTATCCACAATGATAGATGCCGGCCTTCCCCTTATTCAAGGGTTGGAAATCCTTGCCAGCCAGCAAGACAACAAGACCCTTAAAAAAATACTCCTGGATACCAAGTCTGATGTTGAAAGTGGCTCCACTTTTGCCGATGCCCTGAAGAAACACCCGAACCAGTTTGATCGTCTCTTCTGCAATATGGTTGCAGCAGGAGAGATGGGAGGGATATTGGATGATGTCTTAAAACGTCTTGCCGACTATATGGAAAAGGCGCTGCGTCTTAAAAGAAAGGTTAAAGGGGCACTAACTTATCCCATCATAGTACTTGCCATATCCGCCCTGGTAATTGGAGTAATCCTTATCTTCGTAATACCTGTGTTTGAGCAGATGTTTGCTGACTTCGGCGGTGCCCTGCCGGTTCCTACCCAGATGGTGGTCAACCTGAGTAATTTTGTTAAATCCTATTCCCTGGTCATAATCGGCGTCTCGGCAGTTATGGTATTCCTGTTCAAGAAATACTACAAAACAGAAAAGGGACGACGTCTTGTGGACAGGCTGTTACTCAAATCCCCTGTATTCGGGCCGCTATTGAGTAAAGTGGCAGTGGCAAAACTTACCAGAACCTTAGGTACCTTGATAAACAGCGGTGTGCCCATACTTGAATCATTGAATGTCGCTGCCGGAACTGCCGGCAACAAGGTGGTGGAAGAAGCCATATACAACGTGCGCTCCAGCATCAGTGAGGGGCGGACAATTGCGCAACCGCTTGGTGAAAGCGGGATCTTCCCCGCCATGGTAGTGCAGATGGTGTCGGTGGGTGAAACTACAGGCGCGCTGGACCAGATGCTGAACAAAATAGCGGATTTCTATGACGAGGAAGTGGAAGCAGCAGTCGATGCCTTGACCAGCATGATCGAGCCCTTCATGATAGTATTCCTCGGTGGTACCGTAGGTTCCATAATCGTTGCCATGTATCTCCCCATCTTCGCGATGGCTGGGGCAGTATCAGGAACTTAGAGGCTTGTCTGCAACGATATCATAGCGCTTCAGGTTGGTCCCCATGGCGCGGTAGAGATTTGCCAGACCCTGGTTAAAATCCACAATGGCACTGGTCTTTCGAATTCGTGCTTGAATAACGCTGTTCTGAAAAATCAGGACACGAAAGGTATCGGAAAGTCCTTCTTTAAGACGCTCCATCTCCTGTGTCAAAGTAATTTCGGCCAGTTCCTCAGTACGCTCTGCAACACAGATCCGCTCAAGGCTTCGATTAACAGTCACCAAAGAGTTCTTAACCTCTTTCTCCGTAGTTTCTTCCAGACGTTTAAGCCTATATACCGCCTGGCGTTTTTCCAGGCCGGCACGTCGATAGCTGGCCTGTGAAGCGCGATTGCCTAATGGATAGGAAAAGCGAAGCCCTGCATACCACTCATGTCCGTCCGCCTCAGACATTCGTGAAAGGGAGTCCATGTAATCCCCTTCATGGGAACTTGATGCTGTATCACCGGCAAAGGATACGGTTCGCTCTCCACCAGACAGGCCGTTGGCCCCTAAGGTTGCCTCCAGGTCCAGACGAGGGAGCTTCTGATTGGCGTAGTATTCCAGATTTATGTTCTGATTAGCAATTGCAATACGCTGCTTCTGGATATCAGGACGCTTTTCCAGAGCAATAGCCAGCGTCTGTTCCAAATCGGGAAAGGTCTGCTTTTTCCCCGGGATCTCTTCTGTTACGAAAGCTTCCTTATAGAGTGGGTCCACTGGACGTATTCCCAGAAGATCTCTTAATTGGTTAGCAAGAGTTTCTACCTGTTGTCTGGCAAAAATCACCTGCTCGTCCCGAGACACCATAGCGGTCTCTGCCTCCTGTACTTCAGTGACAGGAACAACGCCTGCTGCAAATTTTTCCCTGTTCCCTTCAAGAAGATTCCGTGCCAGTTCTCTGGATTCGATGCGATAGCGGAGAATCTCCTGGGCCTCCGCGAGATCGTAATAGATGAGTTCAATCTCCTCACCGATCCGCTGGGCCCGATCCATATATCCTTCAGTGGTTTGGCTTGCCAGATTTTGGTTCATCCGAAGCTTCGCTGTATTGACATCAGTTCCAAAATCCCGAAGGAGCGGTTGGGTGAAATTCAAAAGCACGATATTTCGATATTGTGGACGCAATGCGTCTACAGAAGAGTTGTTCATGGAACGGTTGGTTTCAAAGGATAGCTTTGACTCAAGGCCGAATTGGAACTTTTTGCGGATGCCTATATCACCGCCGGTCTCCCTGTACTTATCGAAGTCATCGTCGGAAAAAGCTATGGCAGTCGGAATTTTTTCTTCAAGAGACGATATCCCCATTTCAATCACCGGATCGAACTCCGCCTTTTCGACAGTCACGTTTTCCTGGCTGATGGGAATATTGAGTTCTTCTACCTGCAGATCCAAATTATATTGGATGCCTCTTGCAACGGCACTCTGCAATGTCAGGACCTTTGCACCCGCCAGGATATCCTCATTGTTCTCTTGAGCTGAGGCAGGGTTGCTCAAGAAAAAAATTACCAGAAAACTTGTAACACTCACCAGCAATATGCGTTGCAACATCATGAAGCCTCCTTCACTATGGGCATCAGCACTTTTGGAAAGGCCATTTTCTTTGCTGAAACTCGCACGGCAAGTGCTGTAAATAAGTTTCTTTTGTGTTTGTGCTGATATGCTATAATTAAGACAGATTTTATTGCAGCCACCTTAGCTAATTACCGATAAAACGAATCATGAGCAAGATAAATCTGACAACAACGAGATGCGAGACTGGGGCCATACCTATAGTCTTTGTGGGAGCGGGCCCCGGAGACCCTGCCCTTATCACCCTAAAAGGGCATCAGCTCCTCCAGGAGGCAGACGTAGTCATCTACACAGGTTCCCTGGTCCCCAAGGACCTGATTTCCCACCTCTCCGCAGTGATATACAACTCCGCAGGAATGACCCTGAAGCAAGTCATTTCCATCATGGTCTCTGCAGCAAAATCAGGCAGACGGGTAGTACGACTCCACACAGGAGACCCTGCCATCTATAGCGCCATCCAGGAACAAATAGAATGCCTGCGGAAAGAAAACATACCCTTTGAAGTCGTCCCGGGCGTCACAGCCGGATTTGCCGCTGCCGCTGTCCTGGGCCGGGAGCTTACAATTCCCGGGATTACGCAGACTGTCATTTTCTCCAGGATAGGCGGCCGGACCCCTGTGCCTCCATCTGAGGAATTGTCGCGCCTGGCCAAGATCCAGACCACACTGATTCTTTATCTGAGCGTGGGCCACATAAGGCTGGTTCAGGAGGCCCTGCTGGCAGGCGGATACTCTCCGGATACACCTGTGGTGGTGATAGAAAAGGTAAGCTGGCCGACTCAACGTGTTGTACGTGGAGAACTTGAAAATATTGCAACAAAGGTTGAGCAGGCAGTCATTTCAAAAACTGCTGTGATATTAGTGGGAAAGGCCCTGTCTGAGCCTGAGTACCCGCATGGAAAGCGCTCCCTTCTCTATGATCCGGAATTCTCCCATGGATACAGAAGGGGCCTGAGCCATTCAAAGGTCGATGCCTTCTCCGAATCTCCTCTTGATTGCTACTCCTCTGCAAACAATAAAGCAATCCCCCAAAGAATAATTTTTGTATATCTAACTCCTGGAGGCAGGGCCCTGGCCCACCGCCTTTCTGAATTGCTTTCCAATAAGGATGTATTGATTTATTCCTACAGCGAACTGGTTAGGGACCAACTTATAAAAAAATTCTGGCAAAGAGGCACGGGGTTTGTCTTTATAATGGCAGCGGGAATAGTGATCAGGGCCATAGCTCCATTGCTTGAAAGCAAACTGGATGATCCGGCGGTCGTCGTTATGGATGAGGCAGGACATCACGCAGTAAGTCTTTTGTCCGGTCATCTTGGAGGCGCCAATGAACTGGCCGGGATACTGGCGCTAAAGGCAGGAGGACAGGCGGTTATTACCACAGCGTCTGATACGCTGGGTTTGGTGGCACTCGATATGTGGGCCAGGGTTCAGGACCTGGTCCCTGATGACCGTGCTGCTCTGAAAAAGGCATCTGCCGCCCTGGTAGCCTCCGGAAGCCTCAAGACATACACTGATTGCCGGGTACACTCTCTGCCTGCGGGTCTTATTAAGGTTTACGATCCGGACAAGGCTAGGTTGATCATCTCCCCATACTTAATTCCGGAAGTTAAACCGATTCTTCACCTGTATCCCAGGACATTTGCCCTGGGAATAGGCTGCAACCGTGACACCCCGTCTCAGGCCCTGGAAAGAGCAGCAGAGGAATTTCTTAAGAGGCATAAAATCTCCCCAAAGGCCCTTTTTACCTTGGCCAGCATTGATGCCAAGAAGGATGAGGCGTGTCTGTTAGCCCTTGCGCAGAAGTGGGACCTTAATATCCGGTTTTTCACAGCAGAACAGCTAAATACCGTACCGGTAAAAGAGCCCTCTCATTACGCCATGGAGGCTGTGGGTGCATATGGTGTGGCAGAGCCCTCGGCCATACTGGCGGTTGACAATGGAGGGCTTCGCTTCCAAAAAGAAAAGACTAACGGCATCACACTGGCCCTTGGGGAAAGGGCCTTTGCATTAACAGAAGACCAAGTCTTTTAAAGTAAGGGAAGAAAAATTTTTCAATACACCGTTGACAGGGAGTTCAAGAAGGTCTACAGAATGTAGTATGCGGTGGTTGGAAATGCCGCTTCGGTCCAAATCGCAAAAAAGCGATTTCTTATTAATTTTATAAAACATAAGGAGGCAAAGATGACCGATCAACGCTTGATGACCATGATTATCGTTTCAAACATTTTATCTGCTTATTATGGGAATAAAGCCAGCTTTTGCGCTGTAAATAATAAAGAGCCGGATGATGCGGAAAAGGAAGGTCTATTGAAAAGAGTAATCACAATGTTCGAAAACTTGAGCACGAGCTATCTTAAGGATATTGAAGAAATTGCTGAAGGTGCCAAATAATTAAAAAACTAAAGGGCAGTGTTACTTATTCCAGTCTGGCCTCCAGCATCTGCAAGCTATAGACATCAGATTGAATAAGTAGGTTGATTAAGAATTATAGATTTACAAAATAAGCCCCTGCCGGCAGATGCCGGCAGGGGCTTTTAATAATTAGGCTATAGTGACGCCATATCTTCTATTTTACCACCAACTGACTGTCTTATCCGCCTCATTAATCATCTGAACCAGAATGTCGTAATTGGGATCACCCATGTAAAGACTGAATTCTTTGGCGTCCCTGTCACGGCTGAGTATCTCAACCAGTTTTTTGACGTCATCAGTAGGCTCGGAACGATAGACATGCAATATTTTCATTTTTTCGTCGCTCATTACGTGCTCCTCTTATAATTCTAACCGCAGGTATCGGGTGCCGGAGAGGCTGCTTTCGGCAGGCC
>WTCF01000194.1 GCA_013138705.1 Deltaproteobacteria bacterium | reverse complement strand
CCTGCCAAGGCGGTGTCAAACCAAGGGCCATTTGAAAAAGGTCTATGTCTCTCATAATGCATAACCAACTATCATTTTTGTTGTCAGTAAATCAAGCTTTACCCACTTAAAACAGCGAGGAGCCAATTATTTTCGCGTTTTTTCCGGCAGAATATCTTGAACTTAGCGCCCTTCGGGCGGACTTAGAAAATTTTAGACACGGATTTCACGGATTACACAGTATAAACCCAACTCATAGCCATCCGTGTAATCCGTGTCTAAAATGGGAATTTCTATATTATCAAGTTAATTGAGTTTTTTACTGAACACATATACTTATTCTATCAGACATGACTCGGATTAGAAGCATTTTGACAGATGATCCTCTACTTTTTTCTGACTGTAGTGCGCTCTACCACCTTCCGGTAATATATCTGATCCTTTTCCAGGTTGATTGGTTTCCTGCGTGACATGTTGGCCTTGGTCACCATAAGATTTACTTTCTGGGCCTGTCTGTAACGCTCCTGTTCATCTTCCAGACTTTCCAGCAGGTCTGTTGCAGTCTTGATTTCCTTCTCACTCTGGAGCTCCGGGGGTATAAAGCCGGCATTCTTGAGAATCTTGTATGCCATTCGAAGGTCTGGAGGTATTAACGAGTCGTCCTCAAAGACCAATGGTTTGCCTTTACCCTTAATGTCGTCAAGGTCCCCCCGTTCAATAGCTTCCCTGATCCGGTTTTCTGCTATTTTATGAAAATTGAACATGGCCGGGCATTTCTCCAGGTTGTTAGTAAGAGAACCATAGGGTAATAATATCTAATTAGAATATTATAAAAGAAGTCGCTTGTAAAATACCAAATTTTTTTAAGGACAAGAAGTCTTGTTTCGCAAGCAGCTCGCAAGGTCAACGAAAGAAAGGTAACCCTGAACGGTTCACCCTGTTAAATAGGGTTCCCTTCGGGAAATTTAACAAGGTGAACCTTGAACCTGTGAACGCCTACCAAAATACTCTGTATCCTGAAAAATCATGCTTTTAGAGCTTGGGTTAGAAAATTTCATACTCTTCGAAAGGGTATCTCTTTGCTTGTCAAGCGGTCTTACTGTGCTTACAGGAGAGACCGGTGCAGGCAAGTCCTTACTTGTTCAGGCCCTGAAACTGATCCTGGGGGCCAGGGCTGATTTGCAGCAGATCAGGATCGGGACAAAGCAGGCCTTGGTGCAGGCAGTGTTTGAGGCCTCACCCGAGGTCCGGGGCCAACTGGAGGATATGGGGATATCCTGCGACGATGAACTGGTCATAAGGAGGACGGTTCCGCAGACCGGAAGGGGGAGAATATATGTAAATGGGGCCATTGTAAGCCTTCAGGACCTGAGGCAAATTGTATCAGGCCTGGCAAGTCTTGCCGGACAGCATGAATACCAGGAACTCCTTCGCCGGGAGAGACACGGACCATGGCTGGACCGCTTTTCCGGGCTTGGGCATGAAGTGGACCATATAACCAGCTTATATCAAGAGGTTAAGGGGCTTCAAACAGATCTCCAAAGGGCAGTCGCGACGAAAGAAGAGGCAGCAGAAGAAGTGGACAGGCTCCGGCAGGAGGCGGAGAAAATTGACAAAATTGCTCCCAAGCCGGGAGAGGAAGAAAGGCTTGAGCAGGAACTCAAGGTATTAAAGGCCGCTGAGGCCCTGCGGAACCTGGGAGACAACTGCTACAGGACCCTTTATGCTGATAAAGGATCGATCCAGGAGAGGTTGGCAAGCTGCGGGCAGGACCTTAAACGCATGGCAGGCCTTGATCCTACTTTGGAAAAGACAGTTAAAGAACTGGACTCTGTGGTCTATCAGGCAGAAGAGGTGGCGTGGACTGTGCGTGATTATATTCATGGCCTTCCAACAGATCTTTCCCAATTGGAACGGATTGAGGAGCGAATCTACGGACTCAGGGGGCTTAAAAGGCACTTTGGTCCAACAATTGAGGATGTCCTGACCTACCGAAATGACATTGAGATAAAGCTTGCGACCTTTTACGAAAAAGGCGACCGGATAGAGGACCTGAAAACAAAACTCGAAGAAAAAGAAAAAGGGCTCGTAAGTGCTGCCTTGGACCTGAGTAAGAAAAGACGTCAGGGGGCAAAGAAACTTTCCAAGGCTATTAAAGCCGAATTATCTGACCTTAAGCTGGCCAAAACCGATTTCATGGTTGATGTCCAGGCCACTGAAAGGCCCATAGCCTCAGACGTGGGGCCCATGGGGCTTGACAAGGTGCAGTTTCTCTTCAGCCCAAACGTCGGGCAACCTCTTCGTCCCCTGGCGTCAATTGCTTCCGGGGGAGAACTCTCAAGAGTAATGCTGGCTTTAAGGGCCGCCCTTGCCAGGCAGGCAGGCATTGAAACCATTGTATTTGACGAGATAGACGCGGGAATAGGGGGAGAGGTGGCAGAAAAAGTGGGTTTTAAACTCAAGGCACTATCTTCTTTTGGCCAGGTTGTCACCATAACTCACTTCCCACAGATAGCGGCAAGGGGCGATCATCACATAGCATTAGAGAAGGTAGTCAAAGGAGATAAGACAGCCATTGTGATAAGGGAAGTAGAAGGAAACCAGCGCCTTGAGGAACTTACGAGGATGCTTGGTGGAGACAGGGAAACAGCCAGGGCATATGCCAGTAAACTGCTTGCGGGTTCAAAGGTTCAAGGTTCAGGGGTTCAAGGTTCGCCGAAAACCTAAACCTTTGAACGTCTATATTTATAAGATAACCATATTCCAGACCAGTATGAACACCAAATCACCAAATCACCAAATCACCAAATCACCAAATCCCCCCACCTGCCTGGTCCTTTATTCCGGCGGTCTGGACAGCATCCTTGCCTGCAAGATCCTTCAGGAGCAGGGGATCCATGTCATAGCCCTTTATTTCATTACGCCATTTTTTGGTTATAAACTCAAAGGACGAGAAAAGATCTTAAAGAAGAAAGTGCTTGCCGATCAGGGGATACAATTTAAGGAAATAGATATCTCCGATGCATACCTTGCAATGGTAAA
>WTCF01000145.1 GCA_013138705.1 Deltaproteobacteria bacterium | reverse complement strand
GTTAATTTTTGGTGGGCGGTGCCCACCCTACAACTCATGATCAGTTCATGTAGGGTGGGCATTGCCCACCGATTATAACTATACATTTACGGGATCTGCAATTACGGAAATGTATATTTTATTAAATAATGAGGGGATGCCGAGGATGAGAAAATATTTCCTTATAGCTTGTGTCTTGCTGATTATCAGTCTATTGAGTGGCTGTGGGGTAAAAACCAGGTCAGAGACATTTCTCCGTGAGGACACGGAACTTGGTTATGTACGCCAGGTAGCAGTGCTTCCCTTTGAAAATCACAGCGGTGACGACTATGCTGCAGCCAGGGCTCAGGACTATACCATTACGCAGGGGCTTTCCATGGGGCTTTTCGATATAGTTGACAAAGGCCTGACGGACAGCGTAATAAGAGAAGAGGCTATCGCTCCCGGAACCCCCCTGGATGTGCTGACGATAAAGCGCCTTGGGCAAAGGCTCAATGTTCAGGCCTTCCTGCTGGGCGCTGTAGACTATGCCGAGGAGGGGCGGAGAGGCAATTATGCCTTTCCTGAACTTTCTCTCACGTTGCGGCTAATCGATGTCGCTACAGGAACCATCCTTTGGCAGGCCAGCGGCTATGGAAGCGGCTACAGCGTGTGGGGACGGCTTTTCGGCCTGGCGCCTCGTGATATCTTCCAGGTAGGATTGGGAACGATTGAGGAAATGCTCGAAACCCTGCCTGCGGGGGCATCCGATTGACTATGCCTTTTAGACGCGGTTTTATTCTTTTGCTTTTGGCTCTGCTATGGTCACCCACAGCCATGGCTGAGAAGATCGCTGTCTTTCCTATAGAGGATCTGAGCCAGGGTCCGAACGGTGTCGACTTTGCGCTCACTGAGTATCTTGAAAAGGACCTCGAGGCCCGAGGGCTGGAGGTGGCTTCTCAAGAGGCGGTTATCTCCTTTATGGCCCGCAACCGCATTCGCACGCTCGGCTTTCTCAACACGTATCATATCTCCCAGGTCCGGAAGGAATTGGGGGCTGACCTGATCCTTCTCGGCACGGTCAGCCAGCGCAACGAAAAGCCGGCCGTAGCCTTCGGCATGGTCCTGTACCTGATTCGGACCGATGATGCCAGGACTGTCTGGTCCCAGGCCAGGGGCCTTTCGTGTAACGACATGCGGCATGTGTTGGGTATTGCCGAACCACGGTCCGCTGATGACCTGTGGCCCATTGCGGTCCAGGACATCCTGGAGAATTGGCCCGAGGATATGGGCCTCGACAGGGATCAGAACGCGGTTTTTGAGATTGCTGAAGTCGATCTGGGCAGACGGTACGTCAGCCCAGGTAAAAAGGTCACATGCAACTTGCGGCTCAGGTCCATTGAGGAAGGTGATCGCCCTGAGGTCACGTTGAGGGTCCGGGGCAGGGGACATCTCCGCATGAGACACAGGGGGAGGGGTCTCTACCAGGCATCGTGGACCGCATCTGCGACAGAGGGGTCCTATCCTGTAAGCCTTATCCTCCACTGGCCTTCAGGCAAACATAAAGTGGCCTTCCTGGGGATACATCATGTGGACAGTAATCCTCCGGCCCTTGCCTTGGGTATTAGGGGTTTGAGGCTTAAGGGGGCCGTTGCCTTTCGGGACCGGATCTTGATAATTCCCCGTCTCTTGGAACGGGAACCAGTATCGCGCTGGGATTTCTCCGTTCAGGACGAGCAGGGGCGAACAATCCTGCACGAAGACAGAGAGGGGAATCTCCCCAAACGTTTTGTCTGGAAAGGACGTGCCGGTGACGGCTCGCAGATCGGCGACGGGAATTATCAGGTTGTCGTAAAGGTCTGGGACCAGGCCGGGAATATGGCCGTGGCTTCGGAGATGGTTGCAGTGATGCGCAACCCCCCTGACATGGTTTTGGAGGCTAAAACACGTGGACAAGGGTTGGTTCTGTATATCCGGAACAAGGGAAGGGTACCCATCGCCTTCTGGCACATGGAAATCTGGGACGATGGCAGTAATCTCATCAAGACCGCAGATGGAGAGACCCTGCCTGCCGAGGTCGACGTAGCGCTCCCGGAGTCCGCAGTGTAGTGTGTGCTGACTGCCAAAGATATCCTCGGAAACCAGTTTCGTAGAGAAATCAAGGACCTTAAGTTGTTAGTCAGTCGAGAGGATGTCGAGGGCATAGCCACGGAAGAATGGTCGATGGAGTTCTAAGTATATGTATTTACCATGGACAAGCTCTGTCTCTCTCCGGTTGGTTCTGGGCCTGGCGCTTCTTTGTCTCGCAGGTTGCGGACCAAAGGTCCCCAATCTCGTCAAGTATGCCTCTTTGCCTGATGAAAGGATTTGCCGGATAGCAGTGCTGCCTTTTGTGAACGAAACGGATTATCCCTTGGCCGACACCATTGCGTATCGTGTCTTCATGGGCGAATTGGTCCAAACAGGGCAATTTGATCTGGCCCAGGAAGGGGATGTGCGGGAAGCGTTTCGCCATATGAGAATCTGGCCGGATCAACAGCCGCACATAGAACAGATCAAGATCTTTGGCGATCGTCTGCGAGTCGGACTGATCATAACCGGTACGGTAGTGGAGATGGACGAAGTGCCGATGGCTAATGTGGTAAATCCCGTCATTGCCTTGT
>WTCF01000083.1 GCA_013138705.1 Deltaproteobacteria bacterium | reverse complement strand
CAAGGCTTTCCAGCAGGAATGAGTAACTATTTTCTCCAAGCTTTGCAAACAGAGATACAGGCGTATCAAAGTCAACTGCTATCTCTTTCCATATTGGTATGATATTCGCGTCTTTAGCCAGCGATTTAAACTGGGTCAGATCCGGAGTGATCATGATATCTTGTCCTTTTAATCCCATGAGCCAAAATAAAAAGACCGTGAACACCTTTGCGTGTCCACGGCCTTTTGAGTTTGCCTTTAAGGTTTAGCCTAAAAGGAGCAGACGCGCACCATTCCTCTGTGCCACAGCCACCACCATAGAACTGAATCAGCAGCTTGTTTTATGGCAAAAGGTTGATACATGTTTTGTCTTTCCTTCAGGCAAATATGTTTTAAAAAAGTTAGATCAAATTAATGGAAATTACAGACTGCTATCTATATGACCTGCTTCAGGGTGATTGTCAAGATTCATTTTTTGTAAGCGTTCACAGGGCACCGCATCTGCTTTGTTGCCGGGCACTTGAAGTAAAGGGAGTACGTCTGCGTACCCGTACGCCTCGCATCTGCAGCACCCTGTAAACGCTTACAGTTCGGTGGGTTGCGGTAAAATGGGCGTTGTAATCCCGTGAACAGTTACCATTTTTTTAACAAAAATTCCATAGCAAGATTTAGGAAAAGGGCGCAAATTGCCGAAGTAAAGAATGATGATTCCGCTGAAAAAAATTTTGAGAGGAATCATGTTTCAGGCTTTTTGCAGTGTAATCAATGATGCCTTTTTATTTTATAACCGTAAACCCGCGGTTCCGCCCTTGCCTTCGGCTCGCACCTTCGCTACCATAACCTCATGGTTTTGGGGTTCATGTACAGATCTTGTTGATCGATGGACTTGTTCGTAGTCTCAGCCAAATAAGGAGATTGACGCGATCCGGTCCCCTCCCCTCCCCACTTATACACAACGAGAAAATAGTTGCGAATTGTGGGACGTCCCCCAGTCCTACCGATGATTGTCCCTTGCATGTTGCTCAGTCTGGAAGCAAGCATCCAGACGCCAAGCAGTTAAAGGGGTTCAAGGGAGCAGGAGTCCTGGAAGTCGTTGACGATTATGACGGTGATACCTACCGGGCAGTTTATTGTGAAAGGGCGTTGAAAGATGATGAATTGAAATGGATGATTGAGCTCAGAGAGGCTTTAAATTTATTATGACCAAACAACAAAATCAAAAATTGAGAAATATTGCTATCATCGCCCACGTCGACCATGGCAAGACCACCCTGGTGGATGCCATGTTCCGCCAAAGCGGCCTATTCCGGGAAGGCAAGGAAATGGATGAGCGGATCATGGACAGCATGGATCTGGAGCGGGAGCGGGGCATTACCATCGCGGCCAAAAACTGCTCGGTCATGTGGAAAGATACCAAGATCAACATCCTGGATACCCCGGGCCACGCGGATTTTGGCGGGGAAGTGGAACGGGCTCTGGCCATGGTGGACGGCGCTATTTTGCTGGTGGATGCTTCGGAAGGCCCCCTGCCCCAAACCCGGTTTGTTTTGAACAAAGCCCTGGAAGCAGGATTGGTCATGCTGGTGGTGATCAACAAGATCGACCGCAAAGATGCCCGGGCCGATGAGGTGCTGGACGAGATTTACGATCTGTTCATCGACCTGGATGCTTCCGAGGATCAATTGGATTTTCCGGTCCTCTATGCCATTGGCCGTCAGGGCATTGTTCAACCCGCCCTGGATGAGCCGCGGAAAAACATCCACCTGCTCTTTGATACGATTTTGTCGGAAATCCCGGGACCTGTTTACGATTCGGAAGAACCCTTTCAAATGCTGGTGGCGAATCTGGACTATTCCGACTATCTGGGCCGCTTGGCCGTGGGCAAGATCCTGAACGGGTCCATCTCCTTTGATGACGGCTTGGTCTGTATCACGGAAGATAACTCCCGCCTGCCCATCAAGCTCGCCAAGCTCCAGGTGTACCAGGGCATGGCGCTGAAAGCCGTGGACCGCGCCGATGTCGGAGATATCATCGTGATCTCGGGTGTCGACGATGTAAAAATCGGAGATACCATCTGCACCCGAACCGAGCCCAAGGCATTGAAGCGCATCCGCGTGGACGAGCCCACGGTCTCCATGACCTTTACCATCAACAACGGTCCCCTGGTGGGCAAGGAAGGTAAAATTGTTCAATCCCGCAAAATCCGGGAACGGCTCATGAAAGAGACCCTACGCAACGTGGCTATTCGCGTGGAAGATACCGGCAGTCAAGAATGCTTCATTGTCAAGGGCCGGGGGGAATTCCAAATGGCAATTCTCATCGAAATTATGCGCCGAGAAGGGTTTGAAATGTGCGTGGGACGACCTGAGGTGATCTATAAGGAAAAGAATGGCAAACGCCAGGAACCCATGGAACATGTGTTCGTGGATTGCGACGAGTCATTCGTGGGGGTCGTAACTGAAAAGCTGGCCCATCGAAAGGCTCGCCTGAGCAATATGGTGAACAAAGGCTCGGGGCGGGTGAGAATCGAATTTATCATGCCTTCCCGGGGGCTGATCGGGTACCGGGAGGAATTCTTGACCGATACCAAGGGCACAGGAATTCTGAATTCTTATTTTTTCGGGTATGAGGATTATCTGGGAGATTTTCCGTCCCGGTACACGGGAGCATTGGTCTCGGACCGCCAGGGAAAGGCCGTGGCTTACGCCTTATTCAGGCTGGAACCCCGGGGGCAGTTGTTCGTGGCACCCAATGATCCGGTGTATGAAGGCATGATCGTTGGGGAATACAACCGGGAAGTGGATCTCAATGTGAATCCCTGCAAAGGAAAAAAGCTCTCCAATATGCGGGCCTCGGGCAAGGATGACGCCGTGGTTTTGACAACGGTCATGCCCATGACCCTGGAGAGGGCCATCCACTTTATCAAAGCCGATGAGATGGTGGAAGTGACCCCCCTTTCCATCAGATTGCGAAAGACCATTCTGGCCGCCAATAACCGTCCCGTGGGTAAGGGACCGATCCAGTGATGTATTGGCCGGAGGTAATAGAGCTGAGCAGTTTTTGAAGCGATTCACGTGTGTGGCCTTTCCCCCGGGCTCCGGGTTGCTGACTGCGATAGAGCTTTTGGGAAGCACTGATAAACAGTCGCTGATAGTACAGCTATATCCAGCAGAAGGTGTGGCTTTAGATTATGGACACTCAAATGGGTCAAAATTAATGGACATTGACAACACACGAAAGACGCAGAATTCATTTATGTGCCAATTCGCGTGTTTGAGGGCTCAACAAAATCAATTTTAAATAAATGCAGTAGAAATTGGGCAGTGTAAGAATCTATTAAGTTCCAATGCTTTTACATTGTGAACCTAAATAGGAAAAGTATTTCTTATAATAGGAAAAGTATTTTTCATATTCTGAAAAATTGGCTAATTTTCATGCTTCAATGGGCATTGAGCGCTGTTCTGAGTCGATCTGCATGGCATCTATCTTGCGACTATCTAAGCAGGGAGTTTGTAAGACAAATTAAATGGGGATACCGGCCCTAACCTTTCCGTTGAGTCCTCAGGCGCTTTTTTCCGGTATCCCATGTTGACAATCGCTGTAAAATGCTGTAAATTTAATAGAAAAAGGGAAGATTTTGAAACAAAAAGCCAGAAAGGCCTGTTTTTTCTTAGTGGGCCTTGTTCTTATAAGTGCTATCTTTGGGTTTCTGTCTAATAGTTCTCAAGCTAAGATCACAGGTGTATGTTGTAACTGCCACACCATGCACAATAGCCAGAGTGGTGAATCTGTGGATCCCTATGGTCTCGATCCTTGGAAGGGTACTGGTCCATTTCCTTCCTTGACTCGTGGCACATGCTTGGGATGCCATGGCATGGGCGATGCGGGCAAGATTGCAGTAATAGGGGGCAGCGACATCCCCCAAGTCTATCACAAAGATGTTGAGGATCTGGCAGCCGGCAATTTTGCCTATATCCTTGGTGCCAAAGGCAGCGGGGCATCGGATGCCAAGGGGCATAATGTAATTGACATAGGCAACCCTGACGGTGATCTGGATGCTGCCCCGGGCCTTATGCCGGTTGGCGGCCATCCCGGGATAATCAATGACACAAATCTCACCTGTGCGGGGTACATCGGTTGCCACGGTAACCGCTCAGATGATGACGGGGAAAAAACCACCGGGGTACCCATGCTAAAAGGTGCTCACCATGGGAATGTAGATGGGAAGTGTGACACTGCCGATACGGTGGCAAACAGTTATCGGTTCCTGTTGGGGGTAAAAGGCCTTGAGAATACAGGTACCAAGTGGCAGAATGTGGCTCCAGGTGATCATAATGAGTACTTTGGGGCAACTACTCCTATGGTAGTAAGTTGTAGCAATAGTTGTCATTCTGCCAGTGGTGTACAGCCTCCTAATAATACTATAAGCGGATTCTGTGCCACATGCCATGGACAATTTCATGACCTGACTCAAACAGGAGGCACTTCCTCACCATTTATAAGACATCCCTCTGATGTTGTTATACCGAATGAAGGTGAATATTCTGACTACACAACTTACAGTGTAGAGGCCCCTCCGGGCAGGACAACAGTACCTGATTTAGTTAGCGGTATTGTTCATCCTGATATCGCCGTTGTCACATGCCTCTCCTGCCATGCGGCTCATGCCACTGATTATCCCGATATGCTTAGGTGGGATTATGATAATATGGTCGCTGGGGGCGGTGGATCGGGTGGATGTTTTATATGCCATACTACCAAGGATGATTGATTTCTTATCCTTCCTACGCCCATTAGCAAATATGGCCTCGATCGTAAGGGGTCACCCCAAGGTGGCCAAGGTGCTAAACGTTCATGACCGGGACTTTTGTCACCCCCGAGCATGAAAATTCGCCACCCACTCGCTGTGCTCGCTCAGCAAGTTTTGACATCCTGATCCTTTATAGAGTAGTTTTCCCCCCAAACATGGTACTTGTCGGCCGGCTTTTTGAATCTCCCAAGAATCGATTGCCTATCATTAAACATGTTTAAATGGTTTAAAAGACAACTGGACAAAATCAAGAGCCCAACCCTGGACTGGGTCCAGGTTGAAATAACGACCCTTTGCAATGGAGCCTGCATCTATTGTCCCCGTACTCTGATGAGGAGCCGTTGGACAAACAAACAGATGCCGATAGATCTCTTTTATAATTTGATCCCTTTTCTCAAATATACGGACATGGTTTACCTGCAGGGGTGGGGAGAACCTCTTCTTAACAACGATATCTTTGAAATGATCCGGATTTGCAAGAATCGAGGCAAACGCACTGGATTTACTACAAACGGCATGCTTCTTACTGAAGATACCATCCGAAAGTTGGTTGATTTAGAGTTGGACATCATCGGTATCAGTCTCGCCGGCACCACAGCACCAGCCCACAACCAGATCCGTAAGGGGAGTGACTTTAAGACGATTATTTCCAGTCTTGAACTACTCTGCAAGATCAAGGCTGAAAGGAAAACCCATGTCCCGGCGGTGCATCTGGCCTATCTCATGCTCAGATCCAATTTTCATGAACTCAAGGAGATTCTCCCCCTTGCAAAAAGGGTGGGAGCAAAACAGATAGTAGCCAGCAACCTGACGTTGATCATTGATCCGAAACTTACCGCAGAAGCGATCTTCAACGATACGGGGCGTACTGACTATTATAGCATTGCGCTGGAGGAGATCAAAGACAAAGCAGCCAGTGAAAACATCATCTTTGATTATCACGGCCCCGGCCTTGACAATGCCTCCGGCTGCTGCCGCGAAAATGTCCGCCATGCGTGTGTTATCAATGTTGAAGGTGAGGTCGTCCCATGCGTTCTTACCGATCCGGTTCTATGTAAAACCCGCGAACTTGGTAACCGTAATCCCCCCAGCTACATCTTCAAAGGTCAAACTTTTCCGATAAGAGGAATCTCCTTTGGCAACATACAAAACGAAAGCTTAACCCACATCTGGAATAAGAAGGAATACTCCGGATTCAGAGAGCCCTTTAAGCCAAAGTTAACGAGAAGTCCTGAGCAAATCCTGTCAGAAATGCCTCAATGCTGCATAAAATGTTATAAGAGGCTGGGGGCGTAATGGAATCAGGTCCCCATTTCCCACGAAGACAGATACTTCTTTTGCTCCTGAGTGAGTGTGTCTATCCGGATGCCCATGCTCGACAATTTCAGCCTTGCAATTTCACGGTCTATCTCTTCCGGTACGCCATAGACCTTTTTCTCCAGCCCGATATCCTTTTTCAACATAAATTCCGAGCATAGGGCCTGGTTTGCAAAGCTCATATCCATGACGCTTGAAGGATGCCCCTCAGCGGCAGCCAGGTTAATAAGCCTGCCCTCTCCCAGGACATATATACACCTTTCATTTATCAAGGCATGTTCTTCTACATAGTCACGAATTATACGCTTCTCTTTGGTTATCTTCTCCAGGGACTCAAGATCAATTTCCACGTTAAAGTGACCAGAGTTAGCTACAATGGCGCCGTCTTTCATCTTGAGGAAATGCTCTACGCGGATGACGTTAATATTGCCGGTGACTGTGCAGAAAAAATCACCCCGGGGAGCTGCCTCCGCCATAGGCATGATTTCAAATCCATCCATGACGGCCTCAAGGGCCTCCAGTGGCTCTATTTCCGTAACAATCACCCGGGCACCCATGCCTTTGGCCCTCATGGCTAGGCCTTTGCCACACCAGCCATAACCAGCCACCACGAAAACACTGCCTGCCACAAGCCTGTTAGTGGCCCTGAGAAAGCCATCCAGGGTAGACTGTCCT
>WTCF01000072.1 GCA_013138705.1 Deltaproteobacteria bacterium | reverse complement strand
GGGCCACCCATACCCATGAGCCTCTGATGGTCTTTGTAGTCTCTTACTGCGTAAAGGTGATCAAAATCAATAGGGTGGTCCCCTTGATAAAGGAGGTTTTTGGCCTCCTGGTCCCAGTACTCGCTGAGTTCCGAGTAAATCTTTGTGACTTTCAGCCCAAGGGGGGAATCTATAATTACAGGTATTACAGACTTCGAATTAAGCGCTGGAAATTCCTGACTGTATTGGGGGTCTGAAAACAACCTGTCCATCTCATAGATCAACTCCTGAGTACGACCAAGTGCAAATGCAGGGATAAATACCTTTCCTCCATCATTCAGCGCACCCTCCAGGACGGTCCCCAGCATCATTGTCCTCTGCTGTTCACTGTCATGGATTCTGTCCCCGTAAGTAGACTCAAGAATTAAGACATCACATGGTTCCGGCACATCCGGGTCGCAGAGAATTGGTCTGTTTTTTCCTCCGAGATCTCCTGAAAATATAATCGACCACCCGGGATCTTTTCCCTCAAAACGAATAAAACATGAACCGAGTATGTGTCCTGCGCGATAGAGCGTAAATCTTACACTATTTTTCAGGTCGAATTCCTGTTGATATTCAAAACCCCAGGAAAGATCATCAATGGTTTTCTCCAGTTCTCTGATCCGTTCCTCCGACATGGTGGAAAAGGTCATGGAATCCCTCAACATCGGCCCAAGAAGTACTTTTGTGGGATGTGTGGTGATAATTTCACCCTTGAAACCCTGTCCAACTATCTCCGGTACTCGTCCGATATGATCGATATGGGCATGGGTAAGAAAGAGGTAATCCACCTCTGACGGCAAAACAGGCCAATCTTTCATGGGAAGAACAGAGTCTCCGCCCTGTGCAGCTCCGCAGTCCACCATGATGTTGAGTCCATTGGCCCTTAACAGATGGCATGAGCCGGTTACCTGGTTTTCAGCCCCAAGATGGAAAATGTTTGGGGATAGATTATTCATACAAGAGCCAAAAACCTGGAACAAGTTATAAACTTATGCTGACGAAAGCTGGATAGAAAACAGCTCATTCTGCCTGATGTTTCAGCAAGATTCACATAGTGGCGGAAACGCCGATCCATTCTCATACCATCCACTCTGGGCTGGTCAGGATCAAATTCCCAGGGATGGCAATAGAATAGGTAATATTCTTGTCGTCGCAGAATCCGGACTACACCCTGTTTGAACAACCAAAACGGCCATAACCGAAAATAGCCGCCTCCACCCCAGGGAATGCTTTTCCCACCCAGTTTCAGATTGCTTATCGGCAGCTCTGTAAAACTATTTTCTCCATTCGACCTTGCTTTCGGGAAGTGCTGTCGAATACTGTCCATCTTCCCGTATCGACTGTGCATGGAAAAATCATTGTAGCTGGAATCATAACGGTAGCCAAGCTCTTCAAGAAGATCTACAAGTTCTTGAGTTATGGAAAAGTTCGGGGCACGATAGCCGTAGACCGGCCGGCCTATAATATCCTCAAGGAGGGACTTGCTTCGATAAAGGTCTTCCTTGAGTTCAGGGGGGGAGAGATCATAACAAAGCTGATGGCCGTATCCGTGAGATGCCACTTCATGGCCACGAGTCTTTATTTCCTTCACAAGACCAGGACAACGCTCAGCTATCCAACCAAGCACAAAGAAGGTAGCTGAAACATGAAAACGGTCAAACAAATCAAGGATGACATGGGTGTTGTCCTCGACACGGAGTTCGCAGGAATCCCAAGAGTTAAAAGAAAAATGGGGACGGAGGTTTTCTACCTGGAACCAATCCTCGACATCAACCGTCAGTAGAATGTAACTCATATATGATTCAGCTGAAAAAACCCAATCTGCGGCGCTGTCAGGCAGGCCACAATCCGCTCACCTGAAAGCCCGTCCCAATATGGAGGTATTTTTCCCCTCTTGCCTTTTCCGGACAAAATCTCCCCGGCAGTGGCAAGGATCCCGGCAGGGTCTGTTCCCACAAGATAATTAGTACCCATGGTTATGGTTACCGGACGTTCGGTATTTTCCCTGAGAGTTATACATGGCACACCCAAGGCTGTTGTCTCTTCCTGAATGCCACCGGAATCAGTTAATACCATTGAGGCCGAATCAAGGAGGTTTAAAAAGTCCAGATAGCCCAAGGGGTCGATTAGACTGATCCCTTGGGTATTATTGAATCCTTCCAGTAATCCGAATCTCTCCAGACTGGCCTTTGTCCTGGGGTGTAAAGGAAGGACAAGAAACAAATCCCTGCTGATTTCCTGAAAGCACCGGATCAAGGGCTCCAGGGCATCTTTTGTGTCTACGTTGCTGGGCCTGTGCAGGGTTACCAGGCCATAACGACCGTTAATTTTAAGGGTCTTTTTGATCCCGGAGCCGCGGGCTTTTTCCAGGTGCCGGTGCAGGGTATCAATCATAACGTTTCCGACCAAAAAGATTTTCTCCCTGGGCATGCCTTCTCGTAATAGGTTGGTAACTGCCACCTCCTCAGTAACAAACAAGGCATCGCTCAAGGCATCGGTCAGAAGACGATTTATCTCTTCCGGCATGGAGCGGTCCCCTGATCGCAATCCTGCCTCAACGTGGACAATGAGAGGACGCTCTATTTCAATTGAGTCCTGTGAAGGATATTGGATCTTGGCCGCCACCAGAGCACAGGCCACAGTAGAGTTCACATCCCCCACCACAATAAGCACGTCAGGACGCTCAGCCAGAAGTACCGGTTCGAAACGCCGCATGATCTCAGCAGTCTGTTGGGCATGTGAGCCGGATCCCACCTCCAGGTTTACATCCGGACGCGGGAGACCAAGTTCGTCGAAGAAGCACTTGGACAGGCTTTCGTCGTAATGTTGCCCTGTATGCACAAGGATGTGTTCGATTTCAGGTGAACTGCCGGCCCCATTGTGACGCCGGATGGCTTCTACAATAGAGGCCATCTTCATAAAATTGGGCCTGGCACCGGCTATTGTCATTATTTTCATAACATTCATAACATTTTGTATTATGTAACCTGTGAACCCTGAACTTGTGAACGCCTATTATTCTCCTATGGCAGATAGTTCTTTACCTCCTGTCGCAACTCTTCGATCTCCTCCTGCAGGGCCTTGTATTCCGTCAATTTGCATTGCAAGAACCGAACGGTTATCCTCTCCTTTGCCTCCAATCCGTCAGGAGTAATGATGTATGCATAACCCCATTTGTTTCCGTTGTGCTGAAAGCGTCGAGGCTTCACCCATCCTTTGTCTATAAAAGCCTTGAGACAATAATTCGCCTTGCCTAAACTGATACCAAGTGCCTTTGCCAAGGCACGCTGGCTCATCCGGGGATCAGCCTGGAGAACTCTGAAAAGACTGCGCCGCAGTCCATCGTCAAATAACATTTAAAGGGACGTCCTTAAAGGGAATTACACTAGAAGTGGGGGGATCAATTACACAGATATGCTAAGAGTGCCTAGAACTAACGTACTAAAATTATTGAAAAAAGCGAGCTACCGCCATTTGGGTGAAAATCACCCATCTTGCCTGTACCTTTTCATCCACCAAGTCTAAACATATCGTTCATTTAATGAACAGTAATTTGAGTGTAGCCGCATGCAGATATCAAGTCAAGCAGGCAAACAAAATGTCCCTGTGCCCGGACACTCTGTCTATGCAGCCTTCAACGCCCACATCGGCACCAGGGTGGATACCTGCCGGCGGAGTATCTCCATAAGAATCAGTGCCCTGTCTTCCCCTCTGACTGCCTGAAAAATCCCCTCAATATATTCCAGATTTTCTAGAACCACAGATACTCTATCACCCGGCTTGAATGTGGACCCCTGAGATCCAAGAGAAATAAGACCGCTTTCATCCTCACGGACGCGCAGGCCTTCAATAACCCAGTCCGGCACGGGCGGATAATACTCACCGAATCGAACAGGACCGGTTGCTCCGATAGTACTCCTGATAGTATTCCACCTACGATCTTCTATGGATAGATGCAAAAAAACGTAACCGGGAAATAAGGGACGAGGGACCTTGTCAATCCTGCGCGCATGCCGTCTAATTGTGAGAATAAGAGGCAAATAGACAATAAAATCTTGTTGTTCGTAATGTTTCCTTGCAATCTGCTCTTTTCTTGGCTGAGTTCTGATCGCAAACCATTCTCGGTTCACTTATCGTCCTCCGATTTTAATTTCCAATAAATTAGCGGGCAGAGCATTACTCGGAAAGAACTTTCAGTTTTTAGGTGCTTGAGAATCTCGGATGGATAACGATCTACTTTGTAATTTCCACCTGTTCCTTGATATTATCAAGCATTTTCGGCCCTACACCCTTAACGTTCAGAAGTTCATCCACACTCTTAAATGAACCATGCTCATCTCTGTATTTTATTATGGCCTCTGCCTTGGCCGGGCCGATTCCGCTTATGGATTCAAGAGCGGCCTTATCCGCAGTGTTAAGATTTATTGCCGCAAAGGCAGAAATGAATAGGAAAAGAACCAGAAAAACAGATCCAAAAATACTTTTTAACATTTATACTACCTCC
>WTCF01000098.1 GCA_013138705.1 Deltaproteobacteria bacterium | reverse complement strand
AAATATGTTAAATCAGCATATTAGAGCTTCAACTACATCAAGTGTCCAATTTCTATGCAAACCATATAAATCCAAATAATAATAACTACTTAACTAATCAACTACTGACCCACTTAACGAGGTCTGTAATAATGAAAAAGACTCTGGTCCGACAGATTTTGGAGATTGTGGGGCCTAAGAATTTTTCCACAGATCCGGCTGACCTGAAGTGCTACTCCTATGATGCAAGCAGCATTAGCTCCCTGCCAGAGGCCATAGCCTTGCCGGGATCTACTGAAGAAGTCTCTCAAGTACTTTCCCTTGCAAATCAAGAAGGCTTGGCAGTATTCCCCAGGGGTGCCGGCACAGGTACTACAGGGGCATCTGTCCCGATTAATGGAGGGCTTACGCTCTGTTTTACCAGGATGGACCGGATAATATCCATCAACCCCAGGGACCTCACCGCCCTGGTAGAACCCGGAGTCGTTACAGGGAAGTTGCAGGAAGAAGTGTCACGACACGGGCTATTTTATCCCCCGGACCCTGCGAGCATGCGTTTTTGCACGATTGGAGGAAACGTGGCCACTGGTGCCGGAGGACCAAGGGCGGTAAAATATGGTGTTACCAGGGACTATGTAATGGCCCTTGAGTTGGTGCTTGCCGACGGGAGCGTGATCCACACAGGCACCCGGACGGCAAAAGGAGTGGTGGGGTACGATCTTACCAGACTGGTGGTAGGCTCTGAGGGCATGCTGGGTGTCGTGACCAGTATCACCTTGAAGCTCATACCCGGACCGGAAGCAGTGGGCACGCTTATCGCGTTTTTCCCGGATGCAAAATCAGCCTCAAATACAGTGGTAAGCCTCTTCGAATCAAGGATTCTGCCCAGATGTGCGGAATTCCTTGATAAGCTGAGTATTGAATTGATATCAGGGCAGCTTCCGGTTGCAATACCTGACAGGGCCGATGCCATGCTGCTTATTGAAGTGGATGGTGTTCGGGAATCTATTCCGAGGCAACTTGAGGCAGTGAAGAACTCCTGCAAGAACTGCGGGGCAACGGACATACATGTGGCAAAGTCCAAGGATCAAGCAAAGGCCTTCTGGTCTGCCAGACAGGGCATGGCCCCTTCTATCAGGACCCTTGGATTCCCAGATAAAATCAATGAAGATATATGCGTTCCAAGGAGTTGCCTGCCGGAGATGATAAGTGAACTGGAAAAAATAGGCAGGAAAAACCGGGTCACAATCCTCAGCTTTGGCCACGCAGGTGATGGAAATCTTCATGTAAATCTCTTGCTTGACCTGAGTGACAGGGAAGAAAAGCACAGGGGAGAGGCCGCTGTAATGGAGGTCATGGAGGCAACCTTGGCACTTGGAGGGACTATTTCAGGTGAGCATGGCATTGGTCTTACAAAAAGGCCTTTTATTAAAATGGAGATAGATAAGAGGGGTCTTGAGATCATGAGGGGTATAAAAAAGGTATTTGATCCCAGGAATATCCTGAATCCCGGAAAGGTGTTTCCATAAGGGCCGTGGGAATACTATGAAAATTTCAGCGATTATTGTGGCAGCCGGTGCTGGTATTCGTTTTGGTGTAAGTATTCCAAAACAGTTTTTCGCTTTGGGAGGACGTCCTGTTCTTGCCTGGAGTCTTGAGGCATTTGATAGATCAAAGCTGATTAGCGAACTGATAGTAGTGGCGCCGCCTTCAGACGAGGGTTCTGCTATTGAAATAACAGAGAAATGGGTCCACAGGGTCCGGGTCAAGGTGGTGCCGGGAGGGTCAACCAGACAGGAATCCGTAAAATCAGGATTGGATGCAGTAGATCCCGGGCTTGAGTGGGTAGCGGTACACGATGCCGCAAGGCCACTTGTGACCCCAACACAAATAGAGGTTGTGTGTTTTATGGCCCGGGAGGTAGGAGCTGCCATCCTTGCCGTTCCTGTTCGGGATACGGTAAAAGTGGTTGATGAAGACGGACTGATTGTCAGGAGCCAGGACCGGAGCCGTCTCTATCTGGCCCAAACGCCCCAGGTCTGCAGAAAGGAAGATCTGCGATCAGCTTATAAGCTGGCAGAAGTAAAGGGTATAAAGGCTACTGACGAAGCAGGTCTCCTGGAGGTCTCGGGAGTTGCAGTGGGCGTGGTGGAAGGCAGCCCCGGCAACTTCAAGATTACCACTCAGGAAGACCTCAAGATGGCCGAAGCCCTGATAACTTCGATTCAAACAGTAATACCCTAAAATATTTCTACCTGTGCGGTTAAAAAACCATAAACCAATATGTCCTGTAAATATTCGATAAACTCGTTGTAGGGGCGAACCTGTGTATTCGCCCGTTGTTTGGGCAGACACGCAGGTCTGCCCCTACAAAACGACGCACGATGGCCGGAACATGGAACAGGTTTACCGATGTGTAACCGCACAGGTCGAAATATTTCCACAATAAAAAAGGGATGTGCTGAATCCAGCACATCCCTTTATAGGTTCGGCTAAAGCAAGCCTCAACAGCTACTACATAGCTTCGCCGGAAGCAGCCTTCTGCATCTTGATCTCGACCTTTTCGGTCAGGCCTTCGTAGTACCCACGAAGGATGTCGAGAACCTCATTGCGGCCGAAGTGATCCGGAATGGATGAACCATCGGAGAGCATCTTGCGCAGCTTGGTCCCACTCAAGATAACGCGGTCGTCCTTGCCATGCGGGCAGGTGCGCATACTGGCCATGCCGTCGCACTTAAAGCAGTAGAAGGTCCAATCGATCTTGAGCGGCTGGCAGAGCAGGGCCTTACCAGGCACCGCGCACGCTTCTTCATAGGTCGCATACGGCATCCTGTCAAAAATGTCCTGGGCCTCGAACATCCCATAGAAGTCGCCCACACCGGCGTGGTCGCGGCCGATGATCATTCTGCTCACGCCGTAATTCTGGCGGAAGGTGGCGTGGAGCAGGGCCTCACGAGGACCGGCATAACGCATATCCAGCGGATACCCGCCCTGGACCACGTTATCCTTGACAAAATACCCATTGACCAAGGTGTCAATACATTTTACGCGTACATTGGCCGGGATGTCACCTGCTTTCAGGTTTCCGATCAGGGAATGGATGATAACGCCGTCACATACCTCAACCGCGATTTTGCACAGATACTCATGCGAACGATGCATGGGGTTTCTGAGCTGCAGAGCGGCAATCGTGCTCCAGCCTTTTTCCTCAAACATTTCGCGGGTCTGGGCAGGCCGGAGATAAATGTCCTTATACTCGGTCGGATATTCACCCTCGGAAAGGACCTTGACAGGACCGGCCAGGCATATTGGCTTGCGTACCATAACCATTTGCACGCCCGGATGATCCTCAAGGGCGGTCTTCATGAAGTCACCCTGGCTGTCCTCGCCATCGCCCTTATAGACCAGCTCTGATTCCCATTTCTTGTCTTCTTCGGTCATCTCAAACTTTTCATTGACCTTCATAGTGGCGTAAATCTCACCTTCCCTCTCCAAGGTAATCTCGTCGCCAACATTGATTTCGTCTGCATCGGCCTTGGAAGCAGTGAGCATTACCGGGACCGGCCAAAACGTACCATCGGAAAGAAGCATTTTTTCACAAACTCCCTTCCAGTCAGCCTTGTTCATGAAACCATCCAAGGGGCTGAACCCGCCGATACCCATCATAATCAGGTCGCCTTTTGCTTGGGCCGAGATTTGAATCTTCTTAAGCCCAGCGGCCTTTTGCTTTTCTGCATCTAAGTCCGAACCGGTAAGTAGACTGCAAACTAAACCCT
>WTCF01000019.1 GCA_013138705.1 Deltaproteobacteria bacterium | reverse complement strand
ATCAATTTGTTCACATGCTTTTATGGACTCCATAAACTCAGAAGCATCCTTTTCACTCCAACCGCCAGCTAGTTTTCTTAATGATTCTGACAGGGATTTTTTCTCCTTTTTCTTAAATCCGGTATACTGGTAGAGCATGTCCAAAATGATACGGTTCAAGGACTTACCGTTCTTTTGAGCCATTCTACGTATTTCCTGTTCCGTTTCCGAGTCCATACCGCGTAAAGTAATCTGTGTCATAAGTCACCTCCTGACTCAATTTGACTCAATATATGCCTCACAATGATGGTTGTCAAGAAAAGGGGACGTATAGGGGACAGGGACGTCCTTTACTAATTAGACATATTCTACATTGCCAGGGATAGGCTGAGAAGGCCCATTGGAAATGACGACATAGGCAAGGGGACGCTCGTGCAGAACGTTCATAACTCCAAATTGATGCCCTTGATATCCGGTTTTATCCAGTTGATATAATATGTATTCTGTATTACACATAAAACATTAAAACGGAAGTTTATAATATCGCCATTTTGCACTACGTAGGTTTCGCCTCCAGCCGTTTCCACGCCAATTCAACCGCTTTGTGAAGTTTCTGCTCCAGCAGTTCGCGTTTTGGCAATTCTGTCATGTATTCAGCTACCTTGATGCTGCTTTTATCAAGCTCCAACAGCTCGATCTGTTCGCTGGCCTTTCCGGCACAGAGGATTAGGCCCAGAGGAGTTTTTTCGCCGGGTTCCTTTTCATGCTTTTCCAGCCAGCGCAGATATAGCTCCATCTGGCCTTTATAGGCTGGCTTGAACTTGCCGAGTTTCAATTCAATGGCAATGAGCCGTTTGAGTTTGCGGTGAAAAAAGAGCAGATCAAGATAATAATCCTCATTATCGACTGTGATCCTCTTTTGGCGGGCAACAAACGAAAAGCCGACTCCAAGCTCCAGGATAAAGCCCTCCATTTCCCTCAGGATGGACGTCTCAAGATCTTTTGCCTTTTGCACGACGACCAGATTTTGCCCCCAGGGAATTTTTCCAGCAAGTTGTTGGAGAAATGGTCTCAATTCAATTATTCAACGTCGAACGTTTTCCTTAATAACCTATCTAGCACATCCGTCTTTGTTTCGTCTTTCTGCTCCGGCCGCAGGTTGAACTTGTTCAGCCTCAAAAAACAGTATCCATAGCTTTCCAGCTCTATCTGTCGGCTGATGTCATAATCAAGGTACTCCTGAGAAAAATTATTTTTTCCTTCGTATCCTTGGTGTATTTTTCAGCCTTTTTCAGTGTACACACTAATATTTTTCCTGCCCTGGATCATGTATGTTAACTGCAGACCACGCAGACTGACGGAGACTAATATGGGATTGAGGGACGTGCCAATTTATTCAAATAAATTTTATGTTATGATGTATGGTGAGGCAAGCGCAATTGGATGCCCATGGTATCAGCGGTGAACAGGGTTCAGACAAAGCCCCTTTTAGGATCACCATCCAAGCAACCCTTTCTAGGGGTGGTGGTTGACTTTTTAAAACAATGAGATTTTGGCCCTGGCAAAAAAAGAAGAAAGACCCTCAGGCGTTAATAAAAAAGAACGAAGGGCGGGCCTTGTCCTCCAAACCCAAACCCGAAGCCATCACTCACTGGCAAAAGGAGCAATTCTTAAAGGAGTTTAATGACCGTGAAGAAGTCTTCTTTTTGGAATTGGCCCAAAGAAGTATTTCAAAAGGTTATCCTGCATGTCGTGATTTATATTTCTTCTGTTATTTCAGCACCCTTAGATTCCGGTTTCTTTCTCAAGTTGGTCACGATGCCCGTTTCAGTTATGTCTATGCCTGGGGATTAAAGGACCTGAATGATCAAATTTCTTTTTATGAGAAAAAACTGGAAAAATGGAAAAAAGGGGGACATTGATCTCAGAACGGCAGTTACAGTTACATGTAATTCCTGTGAGCAACTGCATTAAGCAGGGCTTCTCGTATTGTTTTTTCATTGAAAGAATAAACTTCATGCTGGAAAAGACCTTTTTGAAAGGGCATACGGAGATTGAGGGCGTTGATGGTTTTCCACACCTCATCGTAAATCTTAAAGAAGGGCTCTCGCCAGTTGACTCGGAAATCATGAGGGGTTTTCTCTGCGGCCTGTCGCCATTCAAAAATGACTTCGCTTCCAGGTAGCAATTGATCTACTTTTCCTTTTTTACCAAAGAGGACCAAGCTCATTCAAAAATCCTTCTAACGATTGCTCCCCAACCTCACCCTTTTTTGCCTGCGGGCTTCGCTCACCTGACTCTGTTCCATTCCTGCCGTAGAAAGACTGAAATACCGTTTGATCTTTGACCATCGGATAGAGAAATCATCATCTTTTTCCGGCAACCGCCATAGATAGTGCAAATGATCAGGCAGAATTACAATACCTTCGATATTCATGGAATGTTTTCCGGGATAGTCAAGAAAGTAAGTGCCACCCATTTGCTTGGCATGACAGCATTGCATGGCGTATTCGGTTACTTATCTTGAATGTATTAATATCGAATGATGAAGTCATTTTAACCTGTTGATGCGCATCCAGGAGGACATAGGCAGTGCTGCACAGAGTATGCCGGTAAGGGTGTCTTTGTCCGGCCGGTGTGTTTATAGTATCTTAGTTGTGAATTTCGTATTTCGTATTTTCGGACAAACTGAAGATCAATTGGTTAAAATCCTGTTTGGTTCCGGCTTGTCAGGATTAAGAGGAGAAAAACAATGCCGATACATGAACTTGCAGGCAAGCCTGCACCCAGGTCCATGCTGGCTAATATTCCAAGGCTGGTCTCTGCTTTTTATACGCATAAACCTGATGTCTCAGACCCTGGTCAGCGTGTGGCGTTCGGCACCTCCGGGCACAGAGGATCGTCGTTGAGAAACAGCTTCAATGAAGATCACATCCTGGCCATCTGCCAGGCCCTCTATGAATACAGAAGATCCAGTAAGATTACAGGGCCCCTTTTCATAGGGATCGATACACATGCCCTTTCAGAGCCTGCCCTGGCCACGGCCATTGAGTTCTTTGCCGCGGCCGGTGTAATGGTCGTGGTCCAGAAGGGTTTGAGTTATACACCCACTCCGGTGATATCACATGCCATTCTGACCTATAATGCCAAAACGACAAAGAGGCTTGCAGACGGAATTGTCATCACCCCTTCTCACAACCCGCCTGAGGACGGCGGATTCAAATATAATCCACCTGAGGGAGGTCCGGCCTCTGTGGAGACGACAAGGGCCATTGAAGACCGGGCCAACGAACTTCTCCGGGGTGGGCTCAAAGACGTAAAAAGGATGCCCTTTGAGAAGGCCCTGAAGGCCGATACAACCCAAGAATACGATTACATCACCCCTTATGTGGAAGACCTCAAGAACATCATCGATATGGAGGTCATCGCCCAAGAGGGGCTCAAGATCGGTGTGCATCCCTTAGGCGGTTCGGGGATTTATTTCTGGGACCCCATTGCCGAACTCTACGGGCTTTCTATTGAGATAGTGAACAGGGCTGTGGATCCCACCTTTTCTTTCATGACCCTGGACAAAGACGGCAAAATCCGCATGGACTGCTCTTCCCCCTATGCCATGGCGAGTCTGATTGAACTGAAGGACAGGTTTGACATCGCCTTTGGCAACGACACGGACACTGACCGCCACGGTATTGTTACGAGGACCGCAGGGCTTCTTGATCCCAATCACTATCAGGCCGTGGCTATCTGGTATCTGTTTCAGAACAGGCCCGGGTGGAGGGAAGACGCGGCTGTTGGCAAGACCCTGGTCTCAAGTTCAATGATCGATCGGGTGGCAGACTACCTGAAAAAGAGACTGTGCGAAGTGCCTGTAGGCTTCAAATGGTTCGTGGACGGTCTACTTGACGGTTCTTACGGCTTTGCAGGTGAAGAAAGCGCAGGGGCGTCCTTTCTGAGAAGAGACGGCACAGTCTGGACCACGGACAAAGACGGAATCATCATGGATCTTCTTGCCTGCGAAATCACAGCCAAAACCGGCAAGGACCCTGGAGAGATCTATAAAGATCTTGAGGAAAAATTTGGCAGTTCCGTTTATCAACGTATTGATGCGCCGGCCACACCAAAGCAGAAGGCGATTCTCAAAGGTCTTTCCCCCGACATGGTCACGGCGGACAACCTCGCAGGAGAACCCATAACCGCAAAACTGACCAAAGCACCCTGCAACAATGCGCCCATTGAAGGCCTCAAGGTAGTGACGGAAAATGGCTGGTTCGCAGCGCGGCCCTCCGGTACCGAGGATATCTATAAATTGTATGCTGAGAGCTTTAAGGGTGAAGAGCATTTGAAGAAGATCCAGGAAGAGGCACAGGAGATTGTCGACAATGCCTTAAAAGCAGGAGGGGTTTAGGTCAGGGGGCGGGGGGCAGAAGTCAGAAGTCAGAAATCAGAGATCAGAAGTCAGGGGGCAGTTAAGGAGTCGCTACGCCCCTTCTATTATAAAATCAGATAGCATATCGGTTCGCTTACATGCATGAACTATCTATTGCGCAGAGCATAATCGAAATCGTCACGCAGGATATGTCAAAGCACAAACTGACTAAGGTTGATACGATTACGTTAAGGATCGGGAAGATAACCCAAGTCATGCCTGATGCGCTACTTTTCGGATTTGAATGCCTGAGCAAAGATACGTCTCTTGACGGGACAAAATTAATCATTGAGACTGTTCCTGTAAAAGGACATTGCAAGACCTGCGGGCAGGATTTTGTTTTTGAGGATTGGCCTCTCGGCTGCCCGGAATGCGGGCAGACGGATATCCGGATTATCTCCGGCAGGGAATTGGAGATAGTCGAGTTTGAGGGTTCATAGGTCGTTTAGGGAGGTGATTGAAATCAAGATATCGTTAGTCAAAAATATACTCGAAGCAAATGAGAGGATAGCGGCCCAGAACAGACAATTTTTTGCCGACAAAGGTGTTATGGCAATAAATATGATGAGCGCACCCGGAGCGGGAAAGACGACTCTGATTGAAGATACGATCAGGTCATTGAAAAACGAGCTCAACATAGCCGTGATTGAGGGAGATATCCAGTCCACATATGATGCTGAAGTGATTTCCGCAACGGGCGCGCAGGTGGTTCAAATCAACACCGGCGGGGCCTGCCACCTTGATGCCAACATGATCAACGAGACACTGAGTCAACTCGATTTAAATCCTGTTGATCTGCTCATAATTGAAAACGTAGGTAACCTGGTATGTCCCGCTGAATTCAATTTGGGGGAGTACTGCAAGGTCATGCTTCTGAGCACCTCTGAGGGGGATGACAAGCCTCTGAAATACCCTTTAATGTTCCATGAGTCGAGCGTGCTCTTAATAAACAAGATTGATCTACTCCCTTATGTCGATTGCAGCATAGAAAAGATCAGACAGGAATCGCTGAAAATCAACCCTGACCTGACAATTTTTGAAATATCGTGCAAAACAAGACAAGGTTTGAATGATTGGCATGACTGGCTAAAAGCACTACTCCTTAAATGAGCCGATAAACTGCCTATTCCAGTGAAATCGGCCACCCGGTGAATTAGTGGCACTGCTCAAGAAACCTGCCGACACTGAATCATTGCGGGCTGCGCTTCGAATGTCTTTTGTATGTCCACGTTTTGGGCATTAGAAAAGCCCTTTGTAGCCTGATGAGTTCCAGGGGCCTGTCCACGGGAGTCATGTGGGCGCTTCCCTGTATGATATGACACTGAGGGTTATTGGCAAAACCAGACTGCCATTTAGTATAGGCAGGCGTACAAAGATCGTCGTTTCCGCAGGTCATAAGAACTGGGACATCCAGCTTAGACAGTTGCGAGGTTACGTTTACCGTCTTTAGATTTCCCTGCACATTCAACTCCGAACCGCTTGCAACCATAATATCGTGGATTACGGCATTTCGTGCGGCAATCAATTTCTTCATCGCCCCAGGTAATGGCCAGGTGTGTGTAACATGCCGCTTGGTGAACTCCATGCAAGCTTCGTCATAGTCGCTCTTTGTCCCCAGCCCCCTTAACTCATAATCATCAATGATCTGCCCGGCTTCTCCATTCAAGCAACTCAAGCTCTGCTTAAGTTTTGGGGCAACATGATTGATGTAGTAGGGAAAACTCAGTACCGGGCTATGGAGAGAAACGGACAATATGCCGTCGGGGTGTTTGGCGGCAAATCCAACAGCCAGGGTAGTTCCCCATGAATGACCAATCAAATGGTACTTTTTCAAGCCCAGACCATCCCGTACCGCTCGCACCTCATCAAAATATCGTTCAGCAGTCCACAAGGACGGATTGTCCGGGCGGTCTGATTTTCCACACCCCAGTTGGTCATAGAAGATCACAGGGCGTTCATCAGCCAATGCCTGAAACGCCACGAGATTATGATGATTGCCTCCCGGACCGCCGTGCAGAACCAATGCAGATGGTCCGTTGCCGGAGCCAATTCTGCCGTACCATAATTTGTAGGTATCACCGCCATAGATGTAGTCGACAAAACCTTCATAATCATAATCAGGTTCGGTTAAGATCTTTTCTACAGATGCTTGTTCGTCATTCATGGTCTTTTCGCCTTGCGACATACAGCCGATCGTCAA
>WTCF01000165.1 GCA_013138705.1 Deltaproteobacteria bacterium | reverse complement strand
TAGGCCCTGCCCATTGCCCTGGGATGAAATCTCTTCAGTTGAGGGCCTTGATCCACCATGATTTTTTTAATGTACAGAATATCCACATCGATATTTGGATTTTGATCCGCATTGGCCAAAGCTGATTCAAGCACCTTTTTAATCTTCCTTGCGCCTTTTTTGGGCATGTAGCTGAGGATCTGCAACGCCTCTCCCACAGACTTGCCGCGAACCACATCAGCAACCAGTCGAGTCTTTTGCGGAGAAATTCTTAAATATTTGGCAACTGCCCTGGCTTCCATTAGTGCCATGCCCTCTCTTAGGTTTTCCGAATCCTGGATTTTTTATCAGCAACGTGGCCGTAATAGGTGCGGGTTGGCGAAAACTCACCAAGCTTGTGCCCAACCATATTTTCAGTAATAAATACAGGGATAAATTTCCTGCCATTGTGCACTGCAAAGGTGAGTCCCACCATGTCAGGCACAACCATGGATCGTCTAGACCAGGTCTTGATAACACGCCTGTCTTTAGTCTCAATGGCCTTAATCACTTTTTTCATCAGGTGATCATCAACAAAAGGACCTTTTTTTACCGACCTTGGCACCTGTTTTCTCCTATTTCCCTAATCTGTGTAATCTGCGGATAAAATTAAGTAATTGAGGGATTTAAAATAAATAAAATATCTTCAATTCCTAAATTCGCAATTCCTGAATTCTCCAAAGACTACTTCTTTTTATGCCTGTTTCGTACTATGAAGGCATCGCTGGGCTTGTTCTTTTTTCTTGTGCGATATCCCTTTGCCGGCATTCCCCATGGACTGCAAGGATGTCTGCCGCCGGAAGACTTCCCTTCGCCACCACCCATGGGATGGTCAACGGGATTCATGGCTACTCCACGCACACTCGGACGTCTCCCAAGCCACCGGCTCCTGCCGGCCTTACCCAGTTTAACATTTTCATGATCGAGATTTCCTACCTGACCAACAGTAGCCCTGCAGGTATTAAGAAACATTCTTACTTCTCCACTTGGAAGGCGCAATTGTACGTATTTGCCTTCCTTGGCCATTACCTGAGCTGAACCACCGGCACTCCTTACTATCTGTCCTCCCTTACCCGGGCGCAACTCCACGTTATGGACCTGAGTACCCAAGGGGATATTCTTTAAGGGCATGCAATTCCCAGGGTGTACGTCCGCTACGTCGTCAGAAATAACGAACTCGCCGACCTTGAGTCCAAAAGGAGCCAGAATATATCTCTTTTCCCCGTCAAGATAATTCAGGAGAGCGATCCGGGAAGACCTGTTGGGATCATACTCGATAGCAGCCACTTTTGCAGGTACACCGAGTTTATGCCTCCGAAAATCTATTGTCCTGTATTTACGTCTGTGCCCGCCGCCTCTATGTCTGGCAGTAATCCTTCCGTAGACGTTTCTTCCGCCACTGCGCTTAAGGGGCTCAACCAATGATTTCTCCGGGGCCTTATCACTGATTTCATGATCCACCAATACAGTCATGCCGCGTCTGGCCGGAGATGTTGGTTTGTATTTTTTAATTGGCATTATACACCCTCAAAAAACTCAATACTTTCCCCGGGATATAGCCTTACAATGGCCTTTTTAATGCCGGAACGCTTACCTGTAAACCGACCGACTCTTTTGGGCTTCCCTTTGACCTTGATAGTCTGAACAGACAGCACTTTTACTTTAAAGATCTTTTCCACTGCGGTTTTTATTTCAATTTTATTTGCCTTTTGATCCACCTTGAAGACTAACTGATTTGCCATCTCTTTCTGTAAAGTGGCCTTCTCGGTAATCAGCGGGGCCTTTATCACCGAATACAGTTCCTTCATGGCTTCAGTCTCTCCTCGATCACTCCAACGGCAGGTTCCTTGATTATCACATATTCGTATTTCAATAAATCATACACATTAATGCCTTTTAAAGGCAGAATCTTAACATTGGGAATATTCCGCGAGGATAGTTCCAGAGTCTGATCCGGAGTGTCGGTCACTATTACGGCCTTCTTTATATCAAAACGGTCAAGCAGACCTTTCATGTCTTTGGTTTTTATTTGCTCCAGGCCAAAATCCCTCAGAACTAAAAGACGATCGCCCTCGATCTTTGTGCTCAACGCCATTCTCAGCGCCAGACGGCGGACCTTTTTAGGCAAGCTGTAGCTGTAATCCCTTGGTTTCGGACCAAATACCGAACCCCCTCGTTTCCATAAAGGCGACTTATTGCTGCCTGCACGGGCCCGGCCGGTTCCTTTCTGACGGTAGGGTTTCTTGCCACTTCCACTGACTTCACTCCGCGTCTTGACGCAAGCAGTGCCTGCCCGTTTTCCGGCCAACTGCCACTTGACCACTTCGTGAAGTACGCCTTCCTTCGGTGTAACGCCAAAAACGGTGTCGCTCACCGTAAGCTCACCGACTTTCTCTTTCTGTGCGTTATAAACTGCCAGAGTTGTCATGGATTGCCCGGTCCCCTCTATTTTAATCGCACATATACAAGTTGATTGATAGCACCCGGGACACCTCCCTTAACCAGCAACAGGTTTTCATCAGGTCGCACGTCAACAACCATCGAATTTTTCACCGTAACACGATTGCCTCCCATGCGGCCTGGCATCTTTTTGCCCTTGATGACCCTGGATGGAGTAGCACTTTGTCCCACAGAGCCTACTGCTCTATGATGTTTGGATCCATGGCCCATAGGACCTTTAGAAAATCCATAACGTTTTATCGTTCCGGTAAAACCGCGACCCTTGCTCACTCCTGTTATATTCACTAACTGGCTGATCTCCATATCCTTCAATGTAAGGACCTGGCCCACGTCAAAGGCATCAGGATCCTCTACTGATATCTCCCTGATATAGCGAAAGCCATGAGACAGCCATGCTTTCTTCACCTGGCCCTGTTCCGGAAGATTCAGCCTGCTTAAAGGTTTTTGGGAAAACCCGAATTGCAGGGCATTATAGCCCTCTCTCTTCACTGTCTTCTTTTGAAGCACAGTGCACGGACCAACCTCCAGCACTGTAACCGGGACGACCTGACCGTCCTCGGAAAAGACCTGAGTCATTCCCACCTTGCGGCCCATCATGCCTGTTAAATTCGACATTGCAGTATTCCTATAGCTTAATTTCAACATCTACCCCAGCAGACAACTCTAACTTCATCAAGGCATCTATTGTCTGTTGTGTGGGCTCCAGGATATCTACAAGTCTCCTGTGGGTACGGATCTCAAACTGCTCCCTTGATTTTTTGTCTACATGAGGAGAACGCAAGACAGTAAAGCGCCTAATCGAAGTAGGTAACGGGATTGGCCCGCCAAGACGGGCTCCGGTCCGTTTTACCGTATCTACGATTTCGCCCACAGACTGATCAAGCTGCTTGTGATCGTATGCCTTGAGACGAATCCTTATCC
>WTCF01000084.1 GCA_013138705.1 Deltaproteobacteria bacterium | reverse complement strand
GAAATTTTGTAACCATCCAGGAGATCCTGGGAAAATATCATCCGGAGGTCCTGAGGCTCTTCCTCCTGTCCAAGCATTACCGCAGTCCCCTTGATTACAGCCCTGAGGCCCTGACCGAGACGACCTCTGCCCTTGATCGATGCTATACGGCCCTTTCCGAGGCAAGGCATCTGTCTGATAAACCAATAAAGAAACAACGGCCCCTCACTGATGAGGCCGGGAAGGCAATAGATACACTTAATCATCTGAAAGATAGATTTGACCAGGCCATGGATGATGATTTCAATACCGCGCAGGCCCTTGGGCACCTCTTTGATGGTGTTAGGGCCTTAAATCGCCTTGGCCAAGAAGCCGAAAAGAGGCCCTCGGCCCTTTACATAGAACCTTTTAAATTCGGAGCAGATGCAATCCGGGATGCCGCCAGGGTGCTGGGGTTGCTCAATAAAGACCCGGATGCATATCTTAGAAAGAGGAATCTTGAGGCACTGGGCCTTCTTGGTATGACAGAAGCCGATGTGTTGAAGGTTATTGAGGAGCGGACTAGGGCCAGAGAGGAAAAAGATTGGGCTAGTGCAGACAGGATCAGGGATGAACTCGGAGCAAAGGGGATAACTCTTCAGGACGGACCCGATGGGACCACCTGGACAATGAAGCCAGGGCCTTAATTTTTCCATTTTAAAAAGAGACTGCCGATGTTACGGGATAAAAAATATATCTCAATAGATTTCAGCGAAACCGATTTGATGGAAAGAAACAAGGAGCTTTCTGTCATATTGGACATTAGCAACTTTCTGGCGTCGTCGCTGAAACTCGATGATGTTTTGAATGGGGCGGCATTTAAAATGCTCGAACATTTCGAATTTGATGCCTGCAGGATCTACTTGATGGACAAGAGTGGGCGTCACTTGAACCTGGCGGCATTCCGGGGAACCGACCCGGGAGGTCTTGAACATGTTGGGATAATGGAAGGTTTCACAGGAAAGGCCGCCAGGACACGTTCTTTCATTGCTCAACACGTTTCTGAGCTTGAAGACAGGGAGAGGGCCGCCCTGCTCACAAGTAAGGGTTTCAAGATCATCATATGCGTTCCCCTCATTGCCGCCGGTGAAGTTGTGGGTGTTATGAACCTGGCATCTGGTAAGCTGATTAAGTTAGATCAGGAAATGATAGACCTTCTTGAGGTAATAGGAAATCAAATATCCGTAGCAGTAAAAAACGCAGGCCTTTATGAAAATATTCTAAAAAAGAAAGATGAACTACTTGAGAAAAAGAACATGATCGAGTTTTTCGCTTACTCGACCTTCCATGATCTCAAAGGCCCTGCTATCGCAATCCATGGAATTTCCAAACTCCTCAACAAAAAATATGGTCACATTTTGAATGATAAGGGTAGAGATTATTGTGAGAAGATTCAAAAGACATCTGAACAAATAGTAATCCTGGTTGAAAGAATAAATATATATGTACAGGCAAAGGTTGCGCCTTTGAATATTGAAAATCTCAAAACTGGGGAGATATTTAATGAGTTAAAGGAGGAGTTTTCTTCTGTTTCGGACAGCCGCCACATTAATTGGATAGAGCCTAAAGAAGATCATTTAATCAGGGCAGACAGGCTTTCAATTACCAGGGTCCTGCGCAATCTTGTGGACAATGCGCTCAAGTACGGCGGAGATAACTTAAGTGAAATCATGATCGGTTACAGAGAAGATGAAGACTTTTATATCTTTTCAGTTGGCGATGATGGTGTCGGAGTTAAGAAGGATCAGTATGAAAAGATTTTCCGGGTCTATCAGCGGGAAAAGACCTCCAAGGGGATCGCAGGTACTGGTTTGGGCCTTGCCGTTGTGAAGGAGGTGGCAAAAAGGCATGGAGGAAAGGTCTGGGCAGAGCCGGGACCGGAGAAAGGGACCACCTTTTACGTTGCGATATCAAAGAAGTTGCAGGAGAAATAAAAGGAAACCACTCATGGCCAAGCGTTTCAAGTGTGACCTTATTTCCTGGGCCGGGACCTATGAATTAACCCGCCGTCTCAGTCTCAGAATTCTTAAAACTGCCTTTCGGCCTGATCTGGTTGTGGCCATAGGCCGGGGAGGCTATGTTCCTGCCCGCATTGTGTGTGATTTCCTGGAACTCACTGACCTCACGGCTATAAAAATCGAGCACTGGGGCATGGGAGCTCAAAAGCAGGATGCTGCGCTTCTTCGCTTCCCATTGAATATAGATGTCTCTGGTCAGAAAATCCTGGTTGTGGATGATGTCACTGACACCGGTGATACGCTCCGAACCGCTTTAACTTATCTCCTCCAGCAACACCCGGCTGAGGTGCGAACGGCTGTGATCCAGCACAAGACCAGCTCCGGTTTTATTCCGGATTATTACGGCCAGAGGATAGTCAAATGGCGCTGGATCATCTACCCTTGGGCAGTAGTGGAGGACCTTACAGGGTTTCTCAGACAAATGGATCCGGCACCTCATTCCTCTGATGAAGCAGCCAATCGCCTGCTTTCCGACTATGGCATTCAGCCTCCGCAGCGCCTTCTGGAATATATCTGGTTACTCAATGAAGGGAGAAACGCAAATCCATCAAGTGGACCTGTTACATAGAGGAAGATGGCTATGAAAAAAAATAACCGGAAAAAGAAACTGAGTATCATAGGTGCAGGGGCAGTGGGAACAGCGGCTGCCCAGTGGGCTGTATGCAGATCTATCGCAGACACCATAGTACTATTGGACGTCGTAGCGGGTCTTCCCCATGGAAAGGCTCTGGATCTTTTCCAGACATCCCCGTTATATGGATATGCAGGGAATATTATCGGTACTGATGACTATGCTGATACCGCCCGGTCAGACGTAATCATCATAACCGCCGGGCTTGCCCGCAAGCCGGGGATGAGCCGGGATGACCTTTTAGAGAAAAACGTCCGGATCATTCGAGAGGTTACAGAGGAAATCGTTAAATATTCTCCTGATGCATGCCTGGTGGTTGTCACGAATCCTATTGATGCCATGGTTTACACGGTCTTTAAGGTATCCGGATTTCCAAAACACCAGGTTGTGGGCATGGCAGGTGTTCTGGATTCTGCCAGGTACCGTACATTTATTGCCCAGGCCCTGGCTGTAGCTCCTTCGGACGTGACAGCCCTTGTAATGGGCGTGCACGGCGACCATATGCTCCCCCTTGTCAGGCTTGCAAGCGTTGGGGGAGTGCCAATAGAGGGGCTTTTGTCCAAAGATGAAATCGAAAATATAGTCCGTCGCACTCAACACGGAGGTGCGGAGATAGTACAGTACCTCAAGACAGGAAGCGCTTTCTCCGCTCCTGGTCTTGCTGCAGTGGAGATGGCCCAATCCATCCTGAAAGACGAAAAAAGGGTGGTACCCTGTGCAGCCTATCTGGAGGGGGAATTTGGTATTAGCGGCGTATTCCTGGGTGTGCCTGTGGTGCTTGGGAGAAACGGCGTAGAACGTATCCTGGAGTTTCCCCTTGCGCAAGATGAGCAGGAAGCCTTACAAAAATCTGTGGAGGCAGTGAAGAAGCAAGTTGCGGCCACGGGCTTATGAACACAGATTATGCATGCATAATCTGTGATAAATCATGGTAATCAACCGGACTATTGCCTTATGGATCTTCTTAATCGGGCTGATTGGAGCCCTTGGTGGCTTGGTTGTCTTGTATCGGCTCCTCTGGCTACCCACTCCACCTGTGCCGGTGCCCTTACATGTTCCTTTAATAGAACAGGTCCCCATTGAACAGCTTCCGGCCTTTGAGGACCTTAAGGACAAAAAAAGCCTGCAAAAGGCCGTTTCTGCCAGCCTGGAATATCTGGAAAAGCATAAGGATGAGGAGCAAATATCCTGGGGCAACGAATCCATAACTGTAGGCACACTGAAGAAGACACTAAAGGCCTTTTTCAGACTCCTGGACCAAAACCTCAACCAGGAGGACCTTCAGAGGGAAATCCGACGCCTGTTTATAGTTTACAGGATAACTGGGGATGAGAAGGAAAAGGGGCTTGCAGGGCCGTTCCTTGTGACAGGATATTTCCAGCCTGAACTGGCTGCTTCTCTAGAGGCGGATGAAGAATTCTCCTATCCACTTTATGAAATTCCCCCGGACCTTATTCGAATAGCACTGCATGATTTTGACTCCTCCCTTCCGCACAAGACCCTTTATGGGAGGGTATCCGGGCAAAGTCTGATCCCATACCATACACGAGCGGACATTGACAACGGCAGGAAACTCAAATGTGCTGGTGTCCTTGCGTGGCTGCAGTCACCAGTGGATGGGCTTATGCTCCATATTCAGGGTTCAGGAATACTCCGGTTTCAGGACGAAAGCAGGAGATATATCCACTATGCTTCCAGTAACGGTCATCCCTATCATAGTATTGGCCGATGGCTTATAGACAAGGGACTGCTACGTAAGGACCAGGCAGACTGGCCGGGTATCCGCGCTTGGGCAGAGGAAAACCCGGATGAATTCAGAAAGGCCTTTGCCGCCAATCCCAGATACATTTTTTTTAAATGGGAAAAAGAGGGACCAATAGGAACGCTGGGGGAAGTGCTGACACCCATGAAATCCGTGGCCCTTGATCACAAGATCTATCCGCCTGGTGCCCTATGTTTTTTGCAGGTGCCAATGCCTGTGAGCCGGCCGATTCATGGAGGTGCCGAAATCTTTCAGGGCTTTGTGTGCAATCAGGACACGGGCAGTGCCATCAAAGGACCACATAGACTGGACCTATATTGCGGAGAAGGCGATGAGGCCGGAAACCTTGCGGGAAGGCTGAAGGCACCAGGATCACTCTATCTGCTTTTGCTCAGGGATGCTGTTCAGGAGACCTGGCTCAGTCAACCCTGAAATCACCTTGCTTTTCCATAACTAACTCATTAAGCTCACAAAATCCTAACCCGGACAAGCCGGAACCAAAAAGGTTTGAAGATAAAAATTTGCATCCTTTATTCACCAGTTTACACTTTTTTCGAAAAAGCGTGTATTGTCGAATTGAATGCCGATGTCGAAACTGGAAATTCGAAATTAGGTAACGCATCTACATCCTTGTGTTTTTCCCAATTTCAAATTTCAAATTTCAAATTTCACTGCCAAATTGTAAGAAATTGCTAAGCTACCGAGTGATCTCGTCAAAATCCATCCTACTTATAACCTTTCTTATTCTATTTGTTTTGATCCTGACACCCTGTTCTTTATTTCCAAGAATTAAGACTACTGTATCATTGGCGGAGGACCGGCCTGACCCAAAAATCTATGAATTTACAGTATCAAACTCCCGGGATAAGCTCCTGGCCTACTTTTCCCTCAAAAACGGGTGTCCCCCGTATGTGCAAATTGCATTAGAAAGCGGGATTATAGTACGTTATATCTACGAAGTAGAGCTACAAGCACCCCGTTTTCTGATGAAAAAAAGGCTCTCCC
>WTCF01000190.1 GCA_013138705.1 Deltaproteobacteria bacterium | reverse complement strand
TTTTCTTTATGCTTAAGTTCCTCTTCTGCCAGCTCGTTCAGGAATATTTTTGCTTCAGTATTTGACATCCTATCTCTAGCCCAGATGTAAAGATCGTGGGACTGCTTTTCCATTAAAAGGGCCCTATTCAAAACCATCTCAACTGTCCAATGAGCCATAGCCTCTCCTTTCAGCTAAACTAATTAACCAATTAAAATTTTTTACTATCACATACATATGTTTGCAACAAGAATTTTGGTAACCAATCACAGGGGTGTTAATTTGCGGCCTGTCTGATCCATGTCAGGTCAGGTTCCTGCTTTTTAAAATAATCGTCATCGCATCTACACGGTAAAAGAAAAAGCCAGAGGGCATCCATCTCCCTTTCCAAACGCCGGACAAACATCCCCCCTTCGCTTTTGCTGCCTCGATATAAAGCGATTAAATTGCGGAAACGGGCATAAAACATTCTCCACTGATCCTCATATGGTGGATCTTTTTCCCATTTGCACAAGCGCTGCAGTTCTTTGCGGGCCCAAGAACCACAGACAGATAATTCCTTATCTCTTCTTGCTTCTGAGGCCTTGGCTCTTCTGATCTGAGGCGTTAACATCTTTGATTGTTTCCTATGGTTTGTGTTGCAAATAAATTATATCTGTGCAAGATAAATCCACAAAATGGGTTCAGAAAAGACATGAAATCCCACAAGATGGCCATTATTAACATCCTGACCTTTCTGGTATTTTCCAATACAGCCTTCTTTTATATGTACCCCATCTATCTCTCTTCCCTGGATATTTCTAAAACAGCCATCGGGTTGATCATGGGGATGTACTCTGTAGCCTCTTTAATTGTAAGGCCCCTTGCAGGCAAGTCTATTGACCGGGTGGGAGAAAAACCGGTACTCATGTCCGGACTTTTCTTGATCCTCGTATGCTCCTTCCTCTATCACTTTGTCCCAGGGATAACGAGTGCCATATATGTCCTTCGGATTCTTCATGGCATCGGCTTTTCTGCCTTTATTGCTGCGGCCTTTTCTACTATTGCGAAATTCAGCCCCCATGAAATCAGGGGACGTGCCTTCGCCTATAATAATGCTGTAATACTTGCAGCCTTGGGATCCGTCCCCCTCGCTGGTGAACACCTTATGGATGCCTTTGGACATCCGGTCATCTTTCACGGCTGAGCAGCCACAACCTTTCTGGCCTTTAGCCTCCTTGTTTTTACTGAGAAATGGGAAAGGATTTTAGTAGAGGATGGCACTAAGACCAGCTACATAGAGATCTTAAAAAATCGTTCCTTTTTCTTTGTCCTGTTGGCCATGATCCTATTTGTTGATGCCCAGGCCACCGTGCTTAATTATTTTCCTCTTTATGCAAAGAGTATCGGAATCAGCAGAGGCCTATTTCCGAGCCTTGCCTTTAGTTTGGCCGTGGCCATAAGGCTTTTTGGCAGCGCAATCCTCGATAAATACAGCAAACTTTTGATCATACGGATTTGCTTTGTTCTGTTTGGCATTGGTATCATGTTTTTTTACAAACTGGATTTGGTCTTATTTTATGTCCTTTCCATCATCCTGTATGGTACAGGACTGGGATTTATCTTTCCGGCATTAAATGCTATAGGGGCGGAACAGGGTTCTCTCGATCAAGAGGCCGGAATTATGAGCATACTCACCATGGCCATCGACGGTGGATTCATTCTGGGGAGCATTTTCTCAGGAGGGCTTTCAGACATGATCGGACTGTCCAATACCTTTGTTTTCGCGGGTGCAGTCTCCCTTTTGGGGTTCTTTGTTACATCATTTGCCCCTATCAGAGAATATAATTGAGTTTTGGCATTTCTCTTACAATTGTTGGGGATTCCCATTACAGCCGGAATGCTGTATCTTCAAACTATACATAAGATAAGGGATGAGATAGAAAAAAGGGTTGGGAGAATTACAGGACATGGGCAAGAATACGTGAAAAAGGACAGAGGCGGAAACTCGGAAACTCGATACCCATCTAAAATTCTGGATCTTGGACCCCGAATTAACAAAAAAGATATTAAAATAACTGAATTAGCCCGCTCATATTCCAGTTCCAGGGCTTCGTGAAGATGCTTCTCTTTTAAGGCGATGGTGTCTTCTATAACAGTTCGGTACTTCGGAGAGACGAAAACAAATCCCTGGTGGTGAAAAGAGAATCCTATAAAATCGGGGCGGAAAAAGCGGTGTAAGTGTCGAAAATATTAAGGTACAGATATGCAGTATGAAAAAGTAGTGATCATTGGAGGTGGATTTGGCGGATTGTATGTCGCAAAATCCCTGAAAAAAGGTCCTGCTGAAGTCCTTGTGATCGATAGGATGAATCATCACCTTTTTCAGCCCCTGCTGTATCAGGTGGCCAGCGCTGCTCTGGCCCCGAGTGATATCGCCCGGCCCATTCGTGAGATACTCTACAAGCAGGAAAATGCGGTGGTGATCATGGGTGAGGTCATCGGCATCGACAAAAAAAAGCAGAAAATCCTATTATCCGACGGTGTTGAATACGACTATGATTATCTCGTTATAGCCGTGGGAAACAGGCACTCCTACTTTGGGAATGATGAGTGGAAGCAATATGCGCCGGGACTGAAGAACTTGAACGATGCGCTCCTTATCAGAGAAAGAATCCTCAAGTCTTTTGAGCGGGCCGAGCGGTGCGACAGAATTTCCGAAGCGGAGAAACACCTGAAGTTCGTGATCGTGGGAGGGGGGCCGACCGGTGTTGAGTTGGCTGGTTCGCTGGCAGAGGTAGCCCATCAAACCATGTTGAAGAACTTCCGGCGTATCAATCCCGATAAGTCGCGCATATATCTGATTGAGGCGGGACCATGCCTTCTGCCCGAATTTGCCAGGGAGTTAAGTGAGCGTGCGCAAAAAGATTTGCGCGAACTTGGAGTTATCGTGTTGACGAATACAAAGGTGACCGGCATCGACGGGACGCGAGTTCAGATTGGTGAGGAGCAAATCGAAACACAAAATGTGATCTGGGCGGCGGGAAATAAAGCCTCTCCGCTTTTGAAAACACTTGGTGCTCCCCTGGACCCACAGGGGCGGGTCATTGTGCAGCCCGATATGAGCATCCCGGACTATCCTATGGTCTTTGTGATAGGCGATGCAGCCCATTGTAAGGGTAAAGACGGGAAGCTGTTACCGGCGATGGCACCCGTTGCCATTCAACAGGCCTATTACGTTGCGGAAACCATCAGAAAGGGGACTTCTCCTCAAGAACGGAAACCGTTTTCATATTTTGATAAAGGGCAGATGGCTACCATCGGTAAGAAAAAAGCTCTTGTGATGTTTGGAAAGTATACATTTTCCGGCTATTTCGCATGGCTGCTCTGGTGTATTATCCATATTATGTATCTGATCGGCTACAAAAACCGCCTACGGGTGATGGCGGAGTGGTTTTATCTGTATATGACCGGAGGACGCGGATCCCGACTGATCAATTCCAAACTGGAATATGGGGAAGAGTGAAGTTCCTGTTTGCATTGGGGAAGGGGGTGGCATGCGTGTGAGCCCGCACCCGCTTTCTCAGTCTTTCTTCTTGGATCTGGTGGTCCTCCCTCTCTTTTTCTTCTTGTCTTCATTGCCAAAAGCCTTTAATCCTTCGGCCAGTTCTTTTAATTTAGCATCCACAAGGGCATTGATGGTCCCCTTGGGGTAAGTTCCGTCCGCCTTTCTTGTTCCGGCCTTCTTTCCGGTCAAGATCTCGATTCCCTGGTCAATGGTCTTGACAGCATAAATGTGGAACTTCCCTTCTTTTACGGCCTGGAGTACATCTTTTCGCAGCATAAGGTCCTTGACATTGCTCTCGGGAATCATCACCCCCTGTTTTCCAGTAAGTTTGGTTGCCAGACAGCAGTGGAAAAAGCCTTCGATTTTCTGGTTGACCCCGCCGATGGCTTGGACCTCGCCGTTCTGGTTAACAGAGCCTGTTACGGCAATGTACTGCCGTATGGGAACACCGGATAAACTGGAGAGCAACGCATAGATCTCTGTGGAAGAAGCACTGTCGCCTTCCACTCCGCTGTAAGACTGTTCAAAGGCAATACTTGCACTCACAGATAGGGGCTTATTTTGAGCATATTTTTTTCGCATATACCCGCTCAAGACCAAAACGCCCTTGTTGTGGATGTTGCCGGACATATCTGCTTCGCGCTCAATATTAATTATACCTTCCCGGCCCATGGAAGTGGATGCAGTAATCCTGGACGGTTTTCCGAACATATAGTCGCCGAGGTTATAAACAGCCAGGCCGTTGACTTGACCAACGACCTCGCGCTCCACGTCAATCATGAGGGTGCCGCGATCGATCATCTCCTGCAGGCGTCCTTCAATCATGTTTGAACGATAAACCCTGGTCTCTATGGCCTTATCCACGTGTTTGTCCTGGATTTTAGTCTGACCGTCTTGGGCCGCCCAATAGTCGGCCTCCCGGATAAGATCCGCAATCTGCGGGAAGCTGGTGGAGATCTTCTCCTGCCAGCCGGACATGCGTACGGCCTCCTCTATCAAAGCAGCTACTGCTGTCTTGTCAAAGGGCTTGAGTTTTTCATCCTCAGTCTTCATCTTGATAAACTCGGCAAATTTGCTGATCGTGTCATCTGTCTTGTCCATGCTTGTTTCAAAATCAGCCCGGACTTTGAAGATTTCTTTAAGGTCATGATCATAGGCATGGAGCAATTGATACAGGTAGGGCTCTGCCAAAAGGATTACTTTGGTGTCCATCTCAATGGGCTCGGGTTTCAAACCTGAGGTCGTGAAGAGGTAAAAGGGATCATAGGTCTGGATTTCCATTTTTTTGGTCTTTAGTGCCCGCTTAAGCGCAGGCCAAACCCCAGGCTCCATTATGGCGTCCATGAGATTGAATACCAGATATCCTCCGCTGGCCTTAATAAAAGAACCTGCCTTGATCTTACTGAAATCCGTCCTCCAAATGCCGCTGCGGTCCACTATACGTTCGATACTCCCGAACAAATTGCGATACGTTGGGTAGGATTCGATAATGACCGGAGGTCCTTTTTGCTCGGAATTATCCGCCAGCAAATTGACCTCGTAAGACGTGAATGGATCGCCTGCAGGGAACATGGACATGCCCGGCTTTCTCTGCTGATCCTGGGTCAGAAAAAAATGCAGGTTCTCAGACATATCCTCAATCATGGCCTGAAGATACTGCTGTACGGATTTATCTTTGTACTTTTCAGTGAACGAGCCGATTTGCCTGGACACCAGGTCCTTGAACATCAGCCTGTCAATCTTCCTTCCCTTTTCCTCAACCTCTTTTTGCAGTCCCCTGACTTCAAGAAATATCTGGTCGACCTCCTGCCTCAGTTCATCATACTTTTTTCTGATCTCTTCAAACTCTTTCCTGGGGAACCTCCCCTTGTCCACCTTTTGCTCAAGTTCGAGAATAGGTATGGGCTTTCCGTCAACGATAGGCATGAGCTCAGGCCTTGTCTGTTGGTCGGACTGGAGATTGACAAGGGCGAATCCTGCTTCTTTCACCTTTTTTTCCAGGCCCATGAAAAAATCCCTGGTCTTTTTTTCATAGGTCTCCATAACCCCTTTTTTGCGGCTGATATAATCCGGGCTTTCGAAAAGCCTGGGCACCTCTGTCTTCAAGGTATTCACCAGTTCGTGCACATCCTTTCTGAGTTCCTTACCCAGGCCGGGCCTTTGACTGAGGAGTATGGGCACTTCAGGATTTTTGAAATTATTTACATAGCACAGGTCATCAGGCACTTTTTTCTTTTGAGAGGTTTCCTTGAGGACCTTTTTTACCGCTGCCATTCTGCCTGAGCGCGGTTGCCCGGTGACAAATATATTGTAACCAGGCATATCCATTCCCATACCAAATAGCAGGGCATCAACACCCCTTTTTTGGCCAATAATTCCTTTAAGTGGTTTCTTCAGGTCCTCGGTCGTCTCAAATGCCAGAGTGCCTGGATCAAGGCTCCATCTGAGATTTTCCAAAGAGACTTCTGAGGTTTTTTTCTTAGCCATTTATCTTCTCCTGAAAGTCTGTTCCTCTAATAAAAGAAACTCTTCTGCCCTATTTCTTAAGAATTTTTATAGGCAGAGAAGCAGAGGCTCTGTATTTAGGCAGAACAATCTCCAAAACTCCTTCTTTGTACTTTGCACGGACATTTTCAATCTTAACTCTAGAAGGTAGCCTGACCCTACTTGAGAAAGACTCGATGTGCTTAATGCCATCTGTTTTGTAGGATATTTTTTTTCTTTTTTCTCCCTTGATAATCAACAGATCATCAGTGACAGAGACATTCAAATCATCAGGATCCAGGTCCGGAAGATCCGCCCTGACCACAAAGCTATCCTTTGTCTCAGTGATATTCACCAAGGGTCCTTCTCTGAGCGAATCCATTAATTGACTTATACCGAAATCGCGACACATCCTGTCGTAAAGACAGTCTATATCCCGTTTTAGCTTGCCGATCTCCTTGTTCGTCCATAGAGTCAATCCAGACACAGCGACCTCCTTATGGTTAAGAACTTTTATAATATATATTAACATAACATGTCTTAGAATAGAACTCTTCCGAAACTCGCCCATTTTTCTTAACCCAGCTTAGCAAATTTTCATACTCGATAGTTACGCCCTTAGCTTCCTACCGATTTCCAGCTTGTCTCA
>WTCF01000201.1 GCA_013138705.1 Deltaproteobacteria bacterium | reverse complement strand
CCACGTATTGGAATCTGCCCCCAACTATTTAAGGACCTTGCCACCCATTCCCCGTCGGAACTGCCACTCACCATCATGACTCCGGGATAATGCCTGAAATAAAAAAGGCTATAAATTAAGCCTGCATGCCACAAGGCTGCTATGAAAGGACGGCCAGACTCGGAGAATAGTTTCACGGCATCCGGTTCAACCAAAGTGAACCTGCAAGAGGCCAGCCATAGTTCAACAAGGCGGAACAATACTGCATGCATCCCTGACCACGGTTTATTAACTATGGTGGTCGAAGAATCTGTTATGGACTCTCGCACTTTCATGAAGCATGAGGTAACATGTAGTGACATGTTGATCAAGCTTGAGGAAAGATATGAATAAGAAGCTGAACTTTGAGAAAGCCCTTAAAGAACTTGAAAGGCTAGTAAAACAACTGGAAGAAAATGATCTCCCGCTGGAGGAGTCGCTGAAGACCTTTGAGCAAGGGATAAAGCTTTCCAGATACTGCGCCAAGTGCTTGGATGACGCAGAAAAACGAATACAGCAGCTTTCACGTGACGAAAATGGACAGCCCCTGTTGAAGGCCTGGGAAAAAACTAGTGAAGACCTTTGATCTCAGCACATATCTGAAAAAACAACAGGACCTGATTAACTCCGCCCTGGATAAGTGGCTTCCCAAACCGCATGGCCCTTCAGGTCCGGTGGTTGAGGCTATGAGATACAGTCTGATGTCTGGTGGAAAGAGAGTCCGGCCTATTTTGCTAATGGCTGGAGCCCAAGCAGCGGGTGGCGACCAGAAAACGCTGCTTCCCGCGGCCTGCGCTCTTGAATGCATCCACACTTATTCCTTAATTCACGATGACCTTCCTGCAATGGACAATGACGATTTGAGGAGGGGCAGGCCCACCTGCCACAAGGTCTATGGTGAGGCAGTTGCCATTCTTGCAGGTGATGGCCTTCTCACCTATGCCTTTGAACTCATTTGTAAGCCGGAGCTTACACAAAATATATCTCCCCGCTTACTCGGTGAAGCAATTTTTCTTCTTGCGAGGGCTGCGGGTGTCTCCGGAATGGTAGGAGGCCAAACTGCGGATATATTAATGGAGGGACGACCGGTGGATGCGGAAACCCTTTCATTTATACACAGCCACAAAACCGGAGCACTGATACAGACATCTGTGGAGATAGGAGGGTTACTGGGTAAGGGAAACGATGAGGAGCTATACCATCTGAAAAGGTACGGCGAATCTCTGGGACTAGCCTTTCAGATTAAAGACGATCTTCTGGATGTGGAAGGAGATCAGGAGATTCTCGGAAAGCCGGTTGGCTCGGATGATCGCAATCAAAAGGCCACGTATCCAGCTCTTTTTGGACTTAAGGAGACCAGAAGAAGGGCTCAAGAACTGCTTAACCAAGCCCTCTCCGAATTGGAACTTTTTGATGATAGCGCTGAGCCTTTACGGGCAATAGCCCGATATGTAGTAGAAAGAGACAGGTAATAAGGAGCATAGATTCGATGTCAGGTCTACTTAAATCTGTAACAGGTCCCCAGGACATAAAAAGCCTTAAGCCCAAGGAACTTATCCAGCTTGCTTCTGAAATCCGCCGCAAGATCGTAGAAACCGTAGCTGAAACCGGGGGACATCTGGCCCCCAGCCTTGGTGTAGTAGAATTGACTATAGCCCTGCACTATGTCTTCGATGCCCCGAAAGACCGAATAATCTGGGATGTAGGGCATCAGGCCTATGCGCACAAACTGCTTACCGGAAGAGTGGATAATTTCCATACATTACGTCAGGATAATGGAATAAGCGGCTTTCCCAAGCGCAGTGAAAGCCCTTACGACGCCCTTGATACCGGCCACAGCAGCACGTCTATTTCAGCTTCTCTTGGAATGGCTACCGCCCTGGACCTGAAGGGTAAGGACGCCAAGGTAGTGGCAGTAATTGGAGACGGCTCCATGAGTGCCGGCCTTGCCTTTGAAGCACTGAACAATGCCGGCCACCTTAGAAAAAACCTTATCGTTATATTAAACGACAATGAAATGTCCATCTCCCCAAACGTCGGGGCATTATCATCTTTTCTGAGCAGAAAGCTGACAAGCCGCCCGGCAGCCCGACTTAAGAAGGAACTTGAATCCTTTCTCAAGCGCTCGGGCGTTGGTGAAAACATATGGGCAGTGCTGAAGCGTAGTGAGGATTCTCTGAAGGCACTATTAACTCCCGGAATGCTCTTTGAGTCCTTGCAATTTGAGTACTTGGGTCCGTTGCCGGGCCACCACCTGGAATCCCTGATTGAAACACTTAGGAACGTGCGCACTATACCCGGACCAGTGCTGGTCCATGTGCTTACTAAAAAAGGTAAGGGTTATCCCCCGGCAGAACGTCGTCCTGACCTCTTCCATGGCGTTGGCCCCTTTGAGATCTCAACCGGAAAGCCAAAGCTTTCATCAAAACCCAAACCGCCTTCCTATACAAATATCTTCAGCCAGACACTTGTGCGCCTTGCCAAGGAAGACCCAAGGATCGTGGCAATCACAGCAGCTATGCCTGCCGGCACCGGACTCAGCGCCTTTGAGAAAGAAATTCCGAATAGATTCTTTGATGTGGGAATTGCAGAACAGCATGCCGTGACCTTTGCAGCAGGCCTGGCACTGGAAGGGCTTCGACCAGTGGTGGCAATCTACTCTACCTTCCTCCAAAGGGCCTATGATCAGATCATCCATGATGTCTGTCTGACCAATCAGCCTGTGGTTTTCGCAATTGACAGGGGAGGCTTGGTAGGCGAAGACGGACCTACCCATCACGGCGCCTTTGATCTCTCCTTTCTGAGGGCCATTCCAAACCTCGTTGTAATGGCCCCCAAGGACGAAAATGAACTCCAGCACATGCTCTACACCGCATTGAAACAACATGGACCCGTGGCTATTCGGTATCCAAGGGGATCGGGTGTAGGTGTAAGCCTTGATTGGCAATTCAGAGAAATCCCTATCGGCAAAGGAGAGATTGAGATGGAAGGACCTGATGTGGGGATAATTGCCATAGGGCACCACGTTCAGACTGCAAGGATTGCTGCAAAAGAGCTGGCTCAGTATGGAATAAAGGCTTCAGTGGTAAATGCCCGCTTTGCCAAACCCCTGGACCAGGAACTGATAACAGAAGTGGCCCGCAGGACAGGGCATATACTTACAATTGAAGAAAACTCCTTGCCGGGCGGATTCGGATCAGCAGTTCTGGAATGTCTTTCTGACAATGGCATAGACTCTGTCAAGGTTTGTCGTCTTGGACTTCCTGACAGGTTTGTGAAGCATGGAAGCCAGGAAATTCTGATAAAGCATGTGGGGCTTGATGTCCCATCAGTAGTCGAGGCTGTGCGATCAATGATAAAATCTAAGGGGAAAAAATCTATCAGCCCAGCAACAGTACATACATTGCCTGTCTGAATCACACCTCAATTTGGTTTTTTAACACCATTTATGTCAAAATTTTGACACTATAGATTTTCTCAGCTCCATCCTTCACCTAACCAACAATTTTTTTAACCGTTTAAAGGTTCAGGGTTCACCGAAAATCCGACCTTTATTCGTGCGTTTTGGATGGAGAAGGCATATTTGTTGTAAAATAAGTATCTAAAGCGTAAAGGTAATATACACTTTGTTTTTAACTTTAGGCGCTTTAGCTCACTTTAGCGCTTCAAACTCTCATGCACCGGGGGTTCAATTTCAAGGCACAAATATTGCTTTGTAAAAAATAGTGCTTATTGTTTAATAAGACAATTTGTAATTAAGGAGATTAAAATGAGATGTTTGAAGGCCCCCAATAGGCCGACTCAGCCTGCTATATGTAAAAATTGCAGGCGCAAATGTGAACTAGCCGGAAAACGGCGTGGCTACAGAAAGATTAAGCCTTAGATCCCGCTGCATACAGGATTCAGAACTCTTCATTATCAAATTCCTCACCCAGTGAATAATCTGTTATGTCCTCCCGCCATCTGCGCCGCTCCTTCCAGTAACCAAATACCAGGGCCAGTACGGCACCGGCAGCCAGTCCTGCAAAGCCTGCAAAAATCCAATTGGGATAATATAAATTAAGTTCACGCTCGTTATTCGGTTCAAGCTCTCTGCCACAATACCGGCATACAAGTGCATCTTTTTTAACTCTTTCTTTGCAATGGGGACATGTTTTACCTAACATGGAGATCTCCTTAGTACCTAAAGTGATCGGTTCAAGGTTCAGGCCCGCCCTGGCGCTTCAGCTTAGTCTAAGCTACCACCAAGCCAGTAGTCCCGGTCTGGGCCAGGGGTTCAAGATTCAAAGGTTGTAAGCGCAATGCCAGCTTTTTTGTCTCTGCCTCAGATGGACGGACATAAATTGGTTTTAATGTCTTAAAATCATCAGGCTTTCTGTCTTTTTGCCACCTGAGTTCTGCCATTATACCCACTGATGCAGCCCTCACATGGGCTATGTGGCCGGGAACTATAACTGCCCGATCACCCAATCCATGTACAAATATATCCTGATATAACAAAAGGCCGCCTCCAAGCAATAACACCCTTTGTCCATAAGGCACGAAGGCCGCCAACTCTTCCGGAAAAATGGCCTGATATGGACCAATCTTCTCTAACTCGCCGGAGCTTCTAATCCGGTAGAGGGCTGTGTAAACCTGAGACTTCCTGGCGTCCAGTACCGGGCACACAAGATCCCCCTTGCATGCGATAACATGACTCGCCAGGGCATCAAGGGTCGGAACACCAATCAGTGGTAGTCCTAAGGCAAAAGCCAGACCCTTTGCAGTGGAAAGACCTATTCGAAGTCCGGTAAAACTACCCGGGCCCAGACCTACAGCAAGAAGACCAAGGTCAGACCAGTCAGATCCCAGCCTCTGCATCAACCATTTAATAATGACCATCAATCTTCGGGATTGGGTCTCCTTGCTGGCAAGACCCACTTCGGCCACGGGCCGGCCGTCGCGTATCAACGCCACCCCTCCCACGTAGTCAGATGTCTCGATAGACAAGGTAAGCACGGATCTACCCAATCACCAAATCCCTAATCCTCTAATCCTTTAATCCTTTACCCTGAAGGAATGAATCCCAAAAGTCGAGCGATGTCATTGTAAAAAATCACCACCATCAGGGCCAGAAGAATAAAAATCCCAATCTGCTGGGCGATTGCTTTCTGACGCATGGTAAGGGGACGCCTCGTGATGCCCTCTACTGCCAGGAAGGCCAGATGACCGCCGTCCAGGACAGGTATGGGGAGTAAATTCAGAAACCCTATGTTTATGCTGAGAAGGGCCATAAAGTAGAAAAGATTGAGTATGCCCAGTTCGGCCTGTTGTCCGGCCATCTGGGCAATCATTATGGGTCCGCCTAAGGTGGAAAGAGGAATTACACGCTGAATTAGTTTCACAATAACCTGTCCCGTGAGAACTATGAGCTCCCAGGTACGGGAAAATGCCTGCCCAATGGCAGTTAATGGACCTAATTTCTCAATCTCAAAGTCACCTGATGCTGAAACCCCGATCATAGGCACCTTAACTTCTTCACCGAATATGTTTTTAAGCTCATAAATCTTTGGAATGATATCAACCGATACAATAGTCCGGTCCCGTTGTAATGTCAGGACAATAGTACTCCCGTCATTGGCCCTGATCGCCTCAGACACCTCTTCCCATCTATGTACTTCACGCCCGTCTATAGCAACTATGCGATCTCCCGCCATCACTCCCGACTTCTCGGCAGGAGAACCGGTTTGGACTTCGCCAATACCTGTTAAAATAATTGGTTTCCCATATGCCAAAAAAATCACGAAAAAGATAAACCAGGCGAAAACAAAATTAAAAACAGGTCCTGCAACTACCACGAAGGCCCTCTGCCACGCCGGTTTGTGTGAAAAAGACCATTGCCTTTCTTCCGGAGGTACTTCCTCGTCCGGTTGCTCACCCAGCATCTTTACAAACCCACCAAGAGGAAACGCTGAAATGCAATAATCCGTTGCTCCGCGCACCACACCACAGACCCTGGGCCCTATACCCACGGAAAACTTCAAGACCCTGATGCCGAATCCCCTGGCTACGATGAAGTGTCCAAACTCATGGACCAATATTATGCCGGTAAGTACCAGTAAAAAGGACCAGGCAGTGGTCATTTCGATTTCTCCAGTATAATCCCTTCGGCTCTCAGCCGTGCCAGAGCATCTGCCTTTAGCACGTCATCAAGATCTCTAATATCCTCAACAGGAAAGGCCTCGATCACTTCTCGAACTACTTCCTGTATTGCGGTAAAACCCATGCGTCCCTGAAGAAATGCCTCTACGGCCACTTCGTTCGCCGCATTGAGGGCCGTGGTAGCAGTCCCTCCCTTCCTTGCCGCATCGTAAGCCAATCCAAGGCATGGGAATGTCTCCAAATGTGGCATCTCAAAGGTAAGAGAACCTCCCTCAATCAGGTTAAGACTTGGAAGATCCAGCTCCAGACGCCCGGGCCAGGCCAAAGCATAGGCTATGGGCACCCTCATGTCCGGAATCCCCATCTGCGCCAATACAGACCCATCTATAAATTCCACCATGGAGTGTACAATGCTTTGAGGATGAACCACCACGTCTATCCGATCCACAGAAATGTCAAAAAGCCACCGGGCCTCTATCACCTCAAGCCCCTTGTTCATCAAGGTAGCTGAATCAACCGATATTTTTGCCCCCATGGACCATTTGGGATGTCTTACAGCCTCCTCCGGTGTCACCTTGACAAGCTCGTCTTTATTCCGGTCCTTGAATGGACCACCGGACGCAGTAAGCACTATGCGCCTGACGTCTTCCTTGCGATGCCCCCTTAGACACTGGAAGATGGCAGAATGCTCGCTGTCTATGGGTATTAAAGCAGCCCCCTTTTCTCTTGCAAGAGACGTAACCAAAGGGCCGGCAGTCACAAGTGATTCCTTGTTGGCAAGGGCAACGTCCTTCCCTGCTTCAAGAGCGGCAAGGGTTGGTATCAGCCCTGCCGCACCTACCATGGCTGACACAACAATGTCTGCATCATCAACAGTTGCAACTTCTATATATCCTTCTTTGCCGTAAAGGACCTCGGTGTCAGCAAACTCAATCATAGATCTGACTTGATCAGCAAGTTCGGCAGTCATTACTGATACGACCTCAGGCCTGAATTGCCTTATCTGCTCTGCAAGAAGTTCGACGTTTTCTCCGGCAGCAAGGCCATTCACTGAAAACTGCCCTTTAGAGCGTCTTACAACATCAAGGACTTTTGTCCCGATGGATCCGGTAGATCCCAACAAAGATATGCGCCTGGTTTCTTTCATCTGATCAAAACCCCTTCTATCCTGCACAAGGACAGGATCCAATACAGGAAAGGAGATGCCAACAGCACCGCATCTACCCTGTCTAAGATACCTCCATGCCCGGGGAGTATGCTACCTGAATCTTTGACACCAGCAGAACGTTTGACCATTGATTCAACCAGATCCCCCACCTGACCGACTGCTCCGATGACCAGCGCCAGGGGCACCAAGACCCTTGGGTCAATTTCCTCTAAGAGCACAAACCACAGAAAAAAGGCCGCTATTGCATTTAAAACCAGCCCTCCTGCAGCTCCCTCAACTGTCTTTCCCTTGCTCACATTGGGGCATAACTTGTGTCTTCCAATACCTTTGCCTACATAATAGGCCCCGGCATCACCACAAAAGACCGTTACCAGAAGAAACAGGACCCACTCCTTCCCCATGGGCAGGTAACGCAAGAGCCCCAGATGGGCCGCGCATACACCTACATAAGCTATTCCCATGAAAAATGCCGCCCAGTTCCATGTAACATTGGACCACCTGCTGTATGAAACAAGAAACAGTATGGCACTTCCAAGCAAGGCCATGTAAACAGCAGGAACTATAAATTCGGGATTGCCCCACAACAAGACAGAAAACAAGGGAAACAGTCCGAGCATAACCCCAAAGCCCTGTATTACCCCACGCCCTGGAAAACAAATTGTAAAGTACTCGTACAAACAAAAAGCTGTTGCTCCTAGGAGCAACAGGTCAAAAGGCCTCCTCCCGCCCCACCAGAGCACTATGAAGATTAAAGGGCCCAGGGCCGCCGCAGTTAAAAGCCTTTGGCGATGCATGATTCGGAATGCTGTTCGTTAGTCAACCCAAAACGACGTTCTCTTTTCTGATACTCGAAAAGGGCCTTCAAGAGCTCCTCTTTGTCAAAATCCGGCCAGAGAGCAGGAGTGATATAGAACTCTGAATATGCTGTCTGAAAAAGAAGAAAGTTGCTGAGCCTGTTTTCTCCGCTTGTGCGAATAAGAAGATCAGGATCAGGAAGCCCGGCTGTATCAAGGTTTGAAGCGAACATGGCTTCGTCTATATCTTCAGGGTTCAGGGTTTCTGAAAGACATTTGTGCGCGAGACGTCTGACTGCCCCTACTATCTCTGCCCTGCCTCCATAGCTCAAGGCGAGGTTAAGAATCATAGCAGTATTGGAAGAAGTCCTCTCAATGGTGTCCAGAAGACAGGTCCTGACCCGTTCAGGAAGGCGTTCGATTTGTCCAATGGCCCGAAGCGAAATCTGATTCCCGAGCATCTCATCAAGCTCGCTCTTCAGATAATCATACAGGAGGTCCATTAAGGCACTCACCTCTGCCCTGGGACGACCCCAGTTTTCCTGTGAAAATGCATACAAGGTCAAAACAGGTATATTTAACTCTCTACATAGACGGACTGTAGAACGTACAGCCTTTACCCCCTGCCTGTGGCCCATGATCCTGGGAAATCCTCTACGCTTGGCCCACCTGCCGTTACCGTCCATAATGATGGCAACGTGTCTTGGTAGCCGAATGAGGTCTGAAGGCTTGGCCATTCTTTTTATCAAAACTCCAGTATCTCTTTCTCCTTATCGGCAATAATCCCTTCTACTTTCTTGATATGGTCATCAGTTACCTTCTGGACCTCATCCTGGAGCTTGAAAAAATCATCCTCTGAGATCTCCTTGGCTTTTTTCCGGCCCTTCAGACGTTCAATGGCCTCCCTTCGCACATTCCGTATTGCCACCCTGCAGTCTTCAGCCATCTTTTTTACCAGTTTGACCAATTCCTTTCTGCGTTCCTCTGTCAAGGGTGGTACATTCACCCTGATAATCTTGCCGTCATTGCTGGGAGTAAGACCAAGATCGGACTTAAGAATGGCCTTTTCTATATCTCCCAGGATCTTGATATCCCAAGGCTGTATGGACAAAAGGCGGCTCTCCGGTATGGCAACAGAAGCCACCTGATTAAGGGGCATAAAAGTTCCATAATAATCGACATTAATCCCTTCCAGTAAGGCAGTAGAAGCCCTTCCGGTTCGTACACGAGAAAGGTCCCGCTCAAAGGCACCAATAGCCTTGTCCATCTTACCGCTCGCCTCTTCAATCACTGTTTTTTTCATTTTCTGTCACCCCTCCAACTATTGTGCCAACCTTCTCGCCTTTCACGGCCCGTTCTATATTGCCAGGAATCTGCATATTAAACACAACTACCGGAAGACCTGCGTCCTTGGCCAGAGATATGGCAGCAGCATCCATGACCTTAAGACCCTTTTCAAGGACATCCTGATAGGTCAGGCGATCATACCTCTTCGCATCAGGGGCGGCCTTTGGGTCCTTGTCGTAGACACCGTCCACCCTTGTGGCCTTGAAAAGGACCTCGGCATTTATCTCAAGGGCCCTGAGGGCCGCTGCGGTATCGGTAGTGAAGAAGGGATTTCCCGTCCCTGCGGCAAATATGACTACCCTACCCTTCATCAAATGATTGAGTGCCCTTCCCCTGATGAATGGCTCTGCAATTCGCCCTATCTCTATAGCTGAGAGCACCCTCACCTGGACCCCTTGCCTGTTTAAGGCATCCTGAAGGGCCAGGGAATTCATAACCGTGGCAAGCATGCCCATCTGATCGGCGGCTGTCCTGTCCATCCCCTGGGCAGAACCGGCAATCCCCCTGAAGATATTTCCTCCTCCCACAACCAATCCGATTTCCACACCCAGTCCATGGACCTGAGCAATTTCACGGGCAAGGACATCCATGACTGCGGGAGATATCCCATAAGGCACATCCCCCAGCAAGGCCTCACCGCTGAGCTTCAGTAAAATGCGACTATAGCCCGGTGATCCTTGTGTGGTTTCTGCCATTATTCTGCTTCCACCCCGACCTGGAACCGCACAAAGCGCCTGACACTGATATTCTCACCCATCTTGGCAATCAGCTCATTTAAAAGGTCCTGGATAGTTACGTCCGGGTTCTTCACGAAAGGCTGCTCAAGCAGGCACACTTCCTTATAGAATTTTTCAATGCGACCATTAATGATTTTTTCAATTATGTTATCCGGCTTGCCGGACTCCTCAGCCTGTTTACGCAAGATCTCCTTCTCCTTCTCTATAAGCTCCGGAGGAGTATCCTCTCGTTTTATGCAAACAGGATTAATGGCTGCAATATGCATGGCCACGTCTCTGGCAAACTGGACAAACTGATCTGTCTTTGCCACAAAATCCGTCTCACAATTGACCTCAACCATAACACCAAGCTTGTTACCGGCATGAATATAACACTGGACAGCGCCTTCAGAAGTTGACCGCCCTGCCCTCTTGGCGGCAACAGAAAGCCCCTTCTGACGCAGCCAGTCAACGCTTTTCCCCATATCTCCATCGCACTCCTGAAGGGCCTTCTTGCAATCCATCATACCTGCCTTGGTCCGTTCCCTGAGTTCTTTGACCATTGCAGCAGTAACCTGTGTCATTATATCAATCCTCCAAATTAATTCTGATTTTGAAAACCTGGTCTTTGGGGCCGGGTCAGAGTTCTACAGAAATTGCGCATCCTGCTTGCAGAGCGGACTAATTAAAATTGGTCCATCGCGGATTACCACACTAATCCGTAATGAACCATTTTTCAAAGCTAAACCCTAATGGCTATCGGTCTGCCGCCCTGACAAGACAGCTAACCGCTTAACTTAGGTTTTATGAGGCACTTGCCTCAGAACCACCTTCCTCGCCTGCAGCGACTTCAGATGCAGCGACTTCAGAAACAGCATCCTCGCCTGCAGCGACTTCAGGGGCAGCGACTTCACTGACAACAGCAGCTTCACCGGCTGCGACCTCACTGACAGCAACTTCAGCAACGGCTACTTTCTCCTCACCTGTGGTATCATCACCTGTCGTATCATCGCCCGCCATTTCCTCTTCAATTTCTTTGTCGGTAGCTGCTTGCTGGGCCTCGGCAAACCTTTCCCTGCCCTCAATGGAGGCATTTGCCATTAAAGATGAAATAAGGCGTATGGCCCGAATGGCATCATCGTTTCCCGGAATAATGTAATCTATACCATCAGGATCACAGTTGGTATCGACTATTGCAACCACAGGAATCCCGAGTTTGTTGGCTTCCTTTACTGCGATCTGCTCCATCCTTGAATCTACAACGAAAACAGCAGAGGGCAGCGAACCCATATCCTTTATTCCACCAAGGTTGCGATCCAGCTTCTGGCGCAACCTGTCCATACGAAGGATCTCTTTCTTGGGAAAACGCTCGACAGTGCCGTCTTCAAACATGGCTTCAAGGCGTTTCAGACGATCAATACCCTTCTGGATGGTCTGGAAATTTGTGAGCATCCCACCCAACCAACGGCTGTTTACAAAGGGCATTTCGCATCGATTGGCTTCCTCAACTATGGAATCCTGGGCCTGTTTCTTGGTACCTACGAAAAGTAACTTCCCTCCCTGGGCAACCGTCTCTATCACAAACTCATAGGCAACCCTGAAAAGCTTTACGGTCTTCTGGAGATCTATAATATAGATTCCGTTTCTGGCGCCGAAGATGTAAGGCTTCATCTTGGGATTCCATCGTCTGGTCTGATGCCCGAAGTGGACACCTGCTTCAAGCAACTGTTTCATTGTAACGTAGGCCATACTTTCTCCTTGCAATAAATGTGGTTTTTCCTCCGTCCAGCCACAAAAACACCCTTCCACCATCTGACAATACAGACAGCACCACCGGGTCTCACTGAACGTGCGTTATCAACAGTAAAATCAGCTCTATTTACCATCTAAGTATTGATTTAGCAAGCTACTCTTATTGATGGACTTGAATGAAGCTGGTAGTTAAGTCATAGTAGAGCAAGTTCATAGAATAGGGGAGTATTGATGGAATTGCAAAGGGAGCAATGGAAAAGCCAGCTCGGTTTTGTATTTGCCGCCGTGGGCTCTGCAGTGGGTCTCGGGAATATCTGGAGATTCAGCTATATGGCCTACAGTCACGGAGGAGGCGCCTTCCTCATTCCATACATCATTGCCCTTTTGTCAGCAGGGATACCTTTGTTGATACTGGAATTTGCCCTTGGACATGAACGAATGGGGTCGGCACCCCTTGCCTTTGCAAAGATAAACAAAAACTGGGAATGGCTTGGCTGGTGGGCCGTCATTTTTGTAATGTTCGGTATTGTTCTATACTATTCAGTTATTATTGCATGGTGCCTGAACTTCTTTTTTCTCTCTTTCCATCTTGGTTGGGGAGATGACCCCAATGCCTTTTTCTTCAATGAATTCCTCGCAGTAAGTAAGTCTCCCTCTGAGATAGGTCACATCAGGACCCCTATCCTTGTGTCACTCTCTGTTGTCTGGTTAATAAACTGGGGCATTGTTTTCAGGGGTGTCCGACGCGGGATAGAATACATAAATAAAATATTCATGCCCCTGCTCTTTTTCTTAACTGCGGTCCTTGTCTTATGGTCAATTTCGCTCGACGGTTCTATGGCCGGCCTAAAAGCATATCTTGAGCCTGATTTTTCAAAATTATCCGATCCAACTGTCTGGATAGACGCATACAGCCAGATCTTTTTTACTCTGAGTCTGGGTTTCGGCATTATGATAGCTTACGCAAGTTATCTGCCAGGAAAGGCCAACATAACAAAGAACGCAATAGTAATCGTATTCATAAACAGCGGTTACTCCCTTTTTGCAGGCATTGCCGTTTTTTCTGTCCTGGGTTTTATGGCCACCTCGCAGGGAAAACCCATATCAGAAGTTGTTTCTCAAAGCATAGGCCTTGCCTTTGTTGCATATCCAAAAGCCGTAAGCCTTATTCCCGGAGGGAACTTCTTCGGTGCAATCTTTTTTCTCTGCCTTGTTGTAGCAGGGCTTTCCTCATCAATATCAATAGTAGAGGCCTTTATTTCCGCAGCGGTTGACAAGTTTGGCTTCAGGAGAAAACCTCTCATAACCCTGGTAACAATCCTGGGCTTTTTGGGCTCGATAATCTTTACTACCCAGGCCGGCCTGCTCTGGTTAGATATTGTAGATCACTTTATTACTCATTACGGACTTATAGTCGTGGGTATTGCTGAATGTCTTCTTGTCGGCTGGCTCTTCAATATCAAGGTCCTCAGAAAACATGTTAACTCTATTTCTTCGATAAGACTGGGATATTGGTGGGATATCACAATCAAATACTTTGTTCCCTTTGTGCTGGGAATCATCCTCATTGGAGAGCTTTACGCTGAAATCAAACAACCTTACGGAGGCTATTCCTGGACCGCACTTATCCTGATCGGATGGAACTGGATATTGCTGACAATAATTGCCGCCTTTGCGTTGGCCAAGCGACCGTGGAGGACCAGGTATTATGAAATGGAAGGAAGAAGCTTGAAAAATGGAGGTAATTTTTGACCCAGATCCCCCTTGCTGAGCGACTCAGACCAAAAGACCTCGATGAATTCGTAGGTCAGGGGCACCTTCTGAACCAGGACAAGATCCTGAACACCCTATTAGACCGGGGGACTATTCCTTCGCTAATCCTGTGGGGACCGCCAGGATGCGGGAAGACCACCCTTGCCAGGATTTTTGCGCGGAGAGTAGAGGCCAACTTCGTTTCCTTCTCTGCGGTCCTTTCAGGCGTGAAGGAGCTCAGGGTCGTCATAAATGACGCAAAGGAAAACACCAAATACAACGGACCACATACCATCTTGTTTGTTGACGAGATACACCGTTTTAACAAGGCCCAGCAGGATGCATTTCTCCCCCACGTTGAGAGCGGCCTTATTACCCTGATCGGTGCCACTACGGAGAACCCATCCTTTGAAATCATCCCCCCATTACTTTCAAGATGCAGGGTCTTAGTCCTCAACCCTTTAGACAAAGAAGCCCTTGAGGCCATTTTAAACAGGGCGCTTACCGACACTGAAAGAGGCCTGGGAAGGCTTGAGCTTCTTATTGAACCCGAGGCAATAGAGTGCCTGATCCAGCGTTCGGATGGTGACGGCAGGACCCTGCTTAACAACCTTGAGGTTGCGGCAGAACTCGCTGTATCTGCCAGACCTGAAGGTAAAGGGGCAACCATTACAATAGCCCTTATAGAGGAAGCCATACAGCAGAAGGCCCTGCGCTACGACAAATCCGGAGAGGAACACTATAACCTGATATCAGCATTCCACAAAAGCCTCAGGGGCAGTGACCCGGACGCAGCCCTCTACTGGATGGCCCGGATGCTGGCTGCAGGAGAGGACCCTCATTACATTGCTCGACGGATGGTTCGCTTCGCCTCAGAAGATGTAGGAAACGCAGACCCCCAGGCACTGACCCTGGCAATCGATGCCTTGAAGACATACGATTTCCTCGGGCCTCCGGAAGGTGAACTCGCCCTGGCCCAGGCAGCGGTTTACCTGGCCACAGCACCCAAGAGTAATGCGGTCTATGTGGCCTTTGGAGAATCTCAGGCTGACGCCCGAAAATTCGGCACACTGCCTGTTCCAATGCACATCAGAAATGCACCCACGAAACTCATGAAGGAAATCGGATATGGAAAGGATTACCGCTATGCCCACGACTATCCTGAGGCCCTGGTAGACCAGGGGTACTTCCCTTCCGAGCTCCGGGAGCGTATCTACTACAGGCCGACAAATCGGGGACATGAACGTGTCATCAAGGAAAGATTAGATAAATGGAGAAAGATATTGGCCCAAAGGAGGACCCACAAGGGTCTTTGAGGCGTTGGCGTTCTTTATACCTAATTTGAGCGATTAGCCTTTAGCAGTTCAACTGAATACTCGAATCAAACAGATCACGGACCGCATTAAAGCGATCAAAAGCGAATTGCAAAGAATAAGCACGGGAAATTATCAGAAATGACAGTTGGACAATTAGAAAAGATTTTGTATGCCAAAGAGGGAGAAAGCCTCGAATTTAAGGAAGCGAAGAATAGTTACGAGTTTGAAAATCTTGTTAAATATTGCGCAGCACTGGCCAATGAAGGCGGCGGAAAGATTGTTCTTGGGGTAACAGACAAACGTCCCAGAAGCGTTGTGGGGTCTCAGGCTTTCACACAACCAGAACGTACAAGAGCCGGTCTTATCGAACAATTGCATCTAAATATTGATTTCAGCATAGTCAATCATCCTGATGGCCGGGTTCTGATTTTCCATGTTCCAACGCATCCAATCGGAAATCCCGTCAAATATAAAGGGGTTTACTGGCAACGACAGAGCGACAGCCTGATAGCAATGTCCGAAGAGCGGCTACGTGGTATTTTTGCGGAGGCAGGACATGATTTCTCGGCGGATATATGTGCTTCCGCCACCATGGATGATTTGGACACGGTAGCTATTGAAAATTTTCGCAAACGCTGGATTAACAAGTCCAGTAATCGGGGTTTAACCACTCTTACCCATAAACAACTGCTTAATGACGCAGAAGCCCTGGTTGACGGCGGTTTAACCTATGCTGCCCTGATTTTGTTCGGCACCCGGAAGGCCATTGGGCGACATCTTGCTCAGGCAGAAGTTATTTTTGAGTACCGTGCCTCCGACGCCTCTGGTCCTGCTCAGCAGAGAAAGGAGTTTCGGCAGGGTTTTTTCAGTTTCTACGATGAACTATGGAACCTGATTAACCTGCGAAATGATATCCAGCACTTTCAGTCAGGCCTGTTTGTTCTGGATATTCCGACTTTTTCCGAGCGTGTTGTTCGAGAAGCTGTTTTAAATGCCGTCAGCCATCGCGACTATCAGCTTGGCGGCAGTGTTTTTATCAGACAAC
>WTCF01000045.1 GCA_013138705.1 Deltaproteobacteria bacterium | reverse complement strand
CATGCCCTGTGTGATGCCATCCTTGGGGCTGCCGCCTTGGGCGACCTGGGACGGCATTTCCCTGACAGTGATCCGCTCTATGCAGGAATTTCAAGCATAAAGCTCCTGGAAGAGGTGGTTCAGAAGATTACCTCTTCCGGCTGGAAATTGGGAAATGCCGACATCACACTGGTTGCCCAGGCCCCTAAAATTGCTCCTTTTGTGACTGAGATGGAGAAAAACATCTCTGATGCCTGCAGAGTATCTGTGGATCAGATCAACATCAAGGCCACTACCACCGAAGGACTTGGATTTACAGGGACCGGTGAGGGTATGGCTGCCTATGCGGTTGTGACAATCGCATCTGTAAGATCATAGGGCCGGGCCAGTTTGCTTCCTGCCCTGTCGTATAGTTGGGAATCCTTGATTGAGATCTCCCCTTCTGCAAGAGATCTTATGGTCTGGACGATGAGCGGGAGTTCTCTTTTTATTCCCTCTTTGCGGATTTTGGCAAAAAGCGGTTGCGATTCTCCAAATAATTCCTTTATTTCCTCAAGGCCTGACCTTTGAAGCTCATGCTCAAACTGGTCCCACAGGTGATCCCAGGCACCTCCCTGTATGGAAAAAGAGCAATAGGTAACAGCAGGCCCTTTGTCGAGCTCCGGAGTCACAAGGTGCATCATGACGCCGGTCTTGTCGGCCTTCTGATCCAGCAACTGCCAGATCACCTCCTGCCAGGTTCCGGCAGGGCCTCCGGGGGCCGCGGGATGAAGGTTGATAATTGAGAATTTCCGGCAGACTTCCGGGCTGACTACCCACATATATCCTGCAAGCACTACCACCTGGGCCGGAAAACCTTTAACCTTATTAATAAGGACCTCTTTGTGATAGGCCTGTCTCCATGCCTCACGATCCTGTTTTCTGAGATCCGGGCGAAAACGCACTGCTGAAAGACTGACCACAGGGATACCATGGTCTGCAGCCATTTTTATCAAACTGTCACTGAACTCGCTTTCGCCGGGTTCCCTTGAAGAAAATACATACGAGATCTCTCCGGGGATGATCCTATTGTTAATGGCGTTGTGAACAGTCTCAAACAGGTCAATGGCCGCCTGGTCCCTACCCGTTGTCCACCAACCGAAACTCCACATATTTCCTCCTTTTTCAGACCTCCAGCCTGTCCAGCCAGCCTCTGCCAAAGGCCGACAGAGAAAAGGCGGCCAGCCGTACACCAGACCTGAGACATTCATGGCCCGGTGCCCCTTGAAGCATTACATGCAAAAAACCTGCATTAAATGCATCTCCCGCACCGGTGTTGTCAACTATTTTTAAGACCTTTTCAGCCGGAATTGTCACAGATACCTCAGGACTATAGATGGTCGCGCCCTTTGGACCCTGTTTGCATACTATGGCAGCCCCCCCTGTGTCTTTGAATAGGTTTAATCCCAAGGAATTGTGATCTGTCCGGTTCTCACTCAGCAGGGGATAAATGGCCTCAAGTCCGGCCTTGCCTGCCATGCCTGTCATTATCTTTACTTCCTCTTCTGTGATAAAAAGTATATCCGTCCTTTTAAGAATGCCTGCCATGGCCTCAATGCCCCTTGCTGCGTAAAGCTCACCTGGATCAAAGGAAAGGATCTGCTCCGGTTTAAGGGCATTGGCCAGCTCTTTCTGGGTGGAGATGCCGCGAGACTGAACCAGAGAACTGAAATGGAGTACTCTTGTATTTAACACGCTTTTCAGGGCCGCGGAATCCGGAAATTCCATCTCACGGTCATGGGGTGCAACAAACATGGCCCTGTCCCGTTCCATCTTCTCTATTATAATGATACAGATTGCGCTCCTGCCGACCTGCTTCACAAGGGAAGAATCCACACCCTTCATAGAACTCAGTATGAAATTCCCTGCCCGGTCTTCACCTGCTGTACCGATAAAGCCGGCCTTGTGACCGAGACGGCTGAGAGCACATATGGTATTGGCAGAAGAGCCGCCTCCGCTTTTGGCCATGAGGGTCCCTTGGCTATGGAGAAAATCCATAAGGGCTTTTGCCGTTTCGTGATCTCCTGATATCTCATGCCCGGGATGGAGATCAAAGCCTGCTGACCGCACATCCTCAAGGTTATCCACCTCATAGACAAGATCGAGATTGAGCGCCCCTGATCCTAAAAAGTCGATCATGTTGTCGGCATCCTTCATTCACCAGTTTACACTTTTCTCGAAAAAGCGTGTATTATCGAATTGAATGTCGATGTCGAAACTGGAAATTTGAAATTTGAGATTAGGTAACGCACCTCTACATCTTTGTATTTTTCCCAATTTCAAATTTCCAGTTTCAAATTTCACTGCCAAAATACAAGATCAACAAAGTGTAAACTATTTTTGACTTGTCGTGAAGGATGCCATGTTGTCAATCACCTCTTCTCGTTTTCTGCCGGACCTTGATCATTACAGACCTCGTTAAGTGGTTGAGTAGTTAATTGGTTAATTGGTTAATTGGTTATTATTGTTTAAATTTATATCGTTTGCACAAAAATTAGACACTTGATGTAGTTGAAGGCCTAATATACTGATTTAACATGCTTATTTTTCGACTCAACGACTCAACTATTTGACGATCTCTGCATGAACAAGTTCCGGCGCTTGAAGCATCCTTGACGACCTTTCTACAGGCGACACAGGTGGAATTTCTTTTTTTGATGCAGCGCCAAGTTCCGTAAAGCGGCGGGCTGCTGGAAGTATTCGACTTTCTAAAGAACCTGCTGCCCTGTTATAAGTCTCTACGGCTCGATCCAGTCCCTTACCCACTCCGGAAAAATGGTCGGCAAAGACACTCAGGCGTTCATAGAGTTCGTTCCCGATTTTGCTTATTGCCTGAGCGCTTTCGGCAATTTTCTCCTGTCTCCATCCGTATGCCACAGCACGAAGCAAGGCAATCAGTGTGGTCGGTGTCGCAAGGATTGTGCAGTCTTTTACTCCCTTTTCGATTAACCCTGGGTCCTGTTCAAGGGCCGCACTGAAGAAGTTCTCCCCGGGTAAAAACATTACAACAAACTCAGGGGTCGGCTCAAACTGCTGCCAGTAAGCCTTTGAACTCAATTTTCTCATGTGTTCACGTACCTGACGTGCATGGTCCTTCATGTGTTCGAGCCTCGATCTGTCATCTTTGGCCTCCATGGCCTCCAGGTATGCCTGGAGCGGGGCCTTGGCATCAACCACCACATTTTTCCCGCCCGGCAATTTGACTATCAGGTCAGGCCTGATATGTCCATCATTGGTTGTCACTGTCTTCTGTTCAACGAAATCACAGTGGGGCAACATGCCGGCAATTTCGATAACCCTCTTGAGCTGGATTTCACCCCAACGACCGCGTACTGAAGGGGCGCGCAGGGCCTTAACCAGATTTCCTGTCTCTGATTGAAGTTTCTCCTGCGTGGTAATCAGGGACTTTACCTGCTCAGACAGACCGCCATAGGCCTCTTTTCGCGCCTTTTCTATCTCCTGTATCTGATAGTCAACCTTTAACAGAGATTCCCTGACGGGTGAAACTATGTTTTCTACTGCCTTTTGCCGCTGCTTCAGGTCGCCCTGGGCCTCAATCTGGAATTTCTCCAAAGTGGCCTTTGCGAGTTCAAGAAATGACTGGTTATTGCTCTTAAGGGCTTCGGCAGAAAGGGCCTTAAAGGCATCAGCCAGGCTTGTCTGGGCACTGTTTAACAGATCCAGCTTCTCTTGAATCGATTTTCTTTCATCTGCAATACGGGTCTCTAACTCTGATAATTGCGTCTTAAGTTGGGTGTTTTCTTCCTGAAGTTGGGAAATTCCGGCTTCTTTGGCATTCAACAAATCCTTCAGTTCAGGAATGCGGGAACTCCTTTCCTCGGCAGCCGAACGTCTCTCAGACTCGGCCTGAATTTGATCTCGAAGGTTCCTTGTCTCATCATTTGCTTTATCAAGGGCGACTCCAAGGTCCTGGATCTGCTTATCTCTTGCAAGAAGTTTTTCGCTTAGGGCAACACGCTCAGATTCGCTTTCTAATCTTAATTGTTCTCGATCCTGTGTAATTTTGGCACGATGGAAAAGCCAAAAAACTCCGGCCCCTGAAACAATGCCCGCAATGAATATTAAAACCGGAATAATGTTTTCCATAGTCTAACTCCGTTTCTGCCCGATTTTAAAAAAAAATGAAAAAAGGGAGAGATCTGACAGTCTCTCCCTTTTTGATCCGAAAAGAGGTACACAAATTCTTTGTTTGTGCAAACTAAAACGCGGTGGACACTATATAATAACGAATTTAATCAACCTGTTTTCTATGCTGCTATCGATGCCAATATACCCTTATACTTTTTTCTGCATCACCGTACCGGAAATCAAGATCACCCCGATAAGCCCTTGAGAGGGCATCTCCGATTCGACGGGCCATATGGACTCCTGTTGTGGTTACAAGGGTATGATTTTCTTCATCAACAATGGACATGATCCTTTCCATAGGATGTTCGCCCTTCTCCTGCTTTTCCTCATTGCGCATGAGGTTTAACATCTCTTCGCGGTGCTGTTTGAAGAATGGTCCTTTTATCTCTATATGGCCTGCCGGATAGTTGTCGGCAATGCGCTGGCAGGCCGGACAGATTACCCTGTTGGAATCAACAGGAGGTTTTTTCCAGGACCACCGTCCGTCCAGGAAAAGGGCCTTACATTCAGTGCACATTGTCGGCTCTATCCATTTACCCGATTCTCTGTAAGTATCATGCCGTTTTTCTTTGACTAACCTGTCCCTTCTAGCGTACTGACTTTTGTCCATATTATGTCTCCCATTATCTATCGAGCCTCTTGAAAAATTCAAGATTTCAAAAGATACATTATGGACAGCTTGAGACCAGGTCAAGGGCGTTGTAAAATAGTGCATGTTTTGGAAGTATATTTTTCTTCCAATGCCTTTTGATTATTGGATAACTTCGTTGACTCAGGCCCTGGTTTGACCTGTTCAATTCCCTTGACACCCCTGGTAAATCTTGTTATCAACTTCAACGCCTTGAGGACAAATTTTTGTATAATTTTAAAGAACTTTGGGAAGGCGCGTAGCTCAGGGGGAGAGCGCTACCTTGACGCGGTAGAAGTCGGCGGTTCGATCCCGCCCGCGCCTACCAGTGCCTGTTTTCTATCCTTTCCCGAAGATTTTTTTAAAAGGCATCTTTTATCGCCCATTGCAAATGGCAAAGATGCCTTTTTCTGCTTTGAACACAGAGACCAATGACAGAGACTGGAACAGATGTCATCACTGTAACCTTTAATGGTGAGAACACAGAACAGGTTGCAAGCGGAACTCCTGCTTCCGAGTTCCTGGCCGGCGTGCTCAGCAGGAACAGGTCAAAAAAAACAATTCTTGTCCGGATTGACGGGGAATTAAAGGATATTTCCACGCCCCTTACACATGACTGCGGAATAGAGGCCGTATTGCCAGGTGATGATGATACCATTGAGGTGTTGAGGCATACTGCCGCCCATATTATGGCCCAGGCCGTTAAGGAACTTTTTCAAGACGTACAGGTAGCTATAGGTCCGGCAATAGAAAACGGGTTCTACTATGATTTTGATTACCAGAGGCCCTTTACACCGGAAGACCTGGAAAAAATAGAAGCCAGGATGAAGGAGATAGTAAAGAGGTCTCAAGACATATCAAGAGAAGATATATCCCTGGATGATGCGAAGAAACGATTTGAGAAACTTGGAGAAAAATACAAGCTTGAGATCCTGAATGAACTTGATGATCAGGGGGAAGAAAAGGTCTCAATATACAGCCAGGGAGAATTTATGGATCTGTGCAGAGGGCCGCATCTCCCTCATACAGGTCACTTGAAAGCCTTTAAGCTCACCGGCCTTGCAGGGGCATACTGGAAGGGGGATGAAACCCGGCAGATGCTCCAGCGCATATACGGCACGGCCTTTTTTGATAAAAAATCTCTAAAAGAACACATGAATCGCCTGGAAGAGGCCAAGAAAAGGGATCACCGGCGTCTGGGCAAGGATCTGGACCTTTTTTCCATACATGAAGAAATCGGCCCAGGGCTTATCCT
>WTCF01000026.1 GCA_013138705.1 Deltaproteobacteria bacterium | reverse complement strand
CACAGGGCACCGCATCTGCTTTGTTGTCGGGCACTTGAAGTACAGGGAGTACGTCTGCGTACCCTCCGCCTCGCATCTGCAGCACCCTGTAAACGCTTACAGTTCGGTGAGTTGCCGTAAAACTGGCATTGTAATCCCGTGAACGGTTACAATGTTTTTAAATTCGGGAGAGGGCATATGAGTGATCAGGAACTTCATTTATTAGAAGATAAAGTCGATAGTCTATTAAGATATTGTGAACAATTGGTGTCTGAGCGGGATGATTTTCGCAGGCAGACACAGGAACAGGCTTCACAGCTAAAGGAACTCGAAGATAAATTGGCCCGGTTTGAGGATGAGAGGGAAAATGTTCGTCTTCGGGTTTCGGACCTGTTGGGTAAAATCGACCAGGTCAGTACATTTTCACAGGGAGCTGAGGATACTGCTACAGCACGTCAAACTGATATGCCTTTGGGCGTCTAGACAAATTGGATACGACACAAATAAAATTTAATTTTTTTGGTCAGGTGTACGAACTGAAGGCCGATGATCCGGAGGTTGATGTCAAGGAAGTCGTAGAATATGTTCAAGCGAAGGTCAGAGAACAGGAGACCTTAAATAAGGGCTTGGCCCCTCACAAGATGGTGGTTTTGGCCATGCTTAACGTAGGTAAAGACTATATATTAGCCAGGCATCAATTAAGGGAATTAAAAGAGACGGTCGTTAGCAAAACCAGTCGATTGGTTGCAAAAATTGATTCCGCAATGGATTAAGTTGGCATATTGTGGTATTATAATAAAATAGAAGAATTAACTTGAGTTTGTTTCCCCTGCTGTGTTGGTGATTGGCAGAGTTTGTTGAGCCAACTCTCTTTACAAGGGGGTCTCCTCTTCGCATAGGGATGGAAGGAGAGAAATCTTTTTCCCGAATAGCGGATGAGACGCCCACCTGGTTTGCCAGGTTCAATAAATTTTGTCCACACGGCATAAGTGGGGGATTTTATGGGCTATAACCCCGTTCGGGTTCATATATATAAAACGGATATGGTAATAGGTTGCACATCCATGTGATGTGTTTAGGGAAAATTGAGCAACGGCCAGACCTGACTGTATGGTTAAAGGATGCCATAAAAGTGTTTTGGAAAACCGGCCGACTTGCAATAATAGCTGGACTATTTTAACGGGGATTTTTTTGCGAACAAAATCCTCTTAAGCAAAAACTCGAAAAAAGAGAAGTTGATCATCTTAATTCGGGGCTTGGGGAAAGGCTTTGGACTGATTCGGAAGAGGGATGTTTTCTACCTGACGGGCCTTTCATAGTCACAGCACATTTTTTGGGTCGATCCCGGCCCGGATTTCAACCGTCTGCTAAAATCCGTATGTAACCGTCATCAGACGCTCCACAAGGGGGTCGAGATGGGGTGTGGCCATCCTATATGGAAGGGAGGTGCCACCCATCATGGAATTTTCTTACCTTTTAGTTTCGACCATTTTGGGCCTGTGTGTTGGCTTAGCTGCAGGCATATGGCTTGCCAAACGCAGGACTGTTGACACAGTTGATTCAATAAAAAAGGAAGTTGAGCGCTTAAAGAAAGATGCCCTTGCAGAGGCAGAGAGGCTGCGCAAGGAAGCCAGGATCCAGGGACAGGAGGAAACATTTCAATTAAAAAAAGAGGCCGAGAACCAGACAAAGGAGTGGAAGGTCGAACTGCACAGTCAAGAAGGGCGTTTACAGCAAAAAGAGCAGCAGGTAAATCGCAAATATGAGCTGGTTGACCACAAGGAAATTGAGGTCCTTGAGAAGGAAAAAGCATTACAGCAGTTAGACCATACCCTCGAGGAAAGGGGAAAAGAGATAAAGGGCCTGGTAAATAAACAGAGGAGCCAGCTTGAAAAGATATCAGGTATGTCGGTTCAGGAGGCCAAGGACTGTCTGCTCGAGACATTAGAAGTGGATGTTAGACAGGACGCGGCTAAACTGATTAAAAAGATAGAGACAGAGACCAAGGATACTGCGGAGAAAAGGTCCAAGGAGATAATATCACTGGCAGTAGCCAGGTATGCAGGTGAATATATAGCTGAGCGGACTGTTTCAGTAGTACACTTGCCTAGTGACGAGATGAAAGGCCGTATAATAGGCCGGGAGGGTAGAAATATCCGGGCTATAGAGGCAGCTACCGGCATAGATCTCATTATTGATGATACTCCTGAAGCCGTTCTTTTGTCCGGTTTCAATTCAGTGCGTAGAGAAGTGGCCAGGATTGCCCTTGAGAGGCTGATTGCTGATGGCAGAATTCACCCGGCCCGCATTGAAGAGGTGGTAAAAAAGGTAGAAAAAGAAATAGATAATACTATTCGGGAGACGGGAGAACAGGCCGCTTTTGATATCGGAGCCTATGGGATTCATGCTGAACTAATAAAGCTATTAGGCAAGCTTCGTTTCCGCACCAGCTATGCCCAGAATGTATTGCAGCATTCTATCGAGGTCGCTTTTCTTTGTGGGATAATGGCCTCTGAGTTGGGTGTCAACGTTAAAAAGGCAAAACGGGCCGGACTGCTTCATGACATCGGGAAGGCTGTGGACCATGAGGTAGAAGGACCGCATGCCATTATAGGTGCCGATCTGGCCAGGAAGCATGGTGAGTCTCAGGATATTGTACATGCCATTGCAGCACATCACGAAGATGTGAAACCGGATACAGTGATGGCGGTCCTTGTACAGGCTGCGGACGCCCTTTCAGGAGCAAGGCCCGGGGCCAGGCGGGAAATGCTTGAGAGCTATGTGCGGCGACTGGAAGATTTGGAGGGTATTGCCAAGTCGTTTGCAGGTGTCAAGAAGTCCTATGCCATCCAGGCAGGCCGTGAAATACGCATAGTTGTTCTCAGTGACAAGGTGTCTGATGCAGAGACTCCGTTTCTGTGTCGGGAGGTGGCTAAAAAGATAGAGAGTGAATTGAGTTATCCCGGTCAAATCAAGGTGACAGTGATACGGGAGACAAGGGCCGTGGAATATGCGAAATAGGTGTACATAACATGGAGCAGGACCTGAAAAGGGCTATGGAGCTCATTCATAGAGGGACTGTGGAGGTTCTCGATGAGAATGAGCTGGAGGGTAAACTGAAAAGAGCCATTAAAACCGGCATACCCTTAAGGATCAAGGCTGGTTTTGATCCAACCGCCCCTGATCTGCACCTGGGACATACAGTACTTATACAGAAGATGAAGCATTTCCAGGATCTTGGCCACCGTGTGATGTTCCTCATAGGGGATTTTACCGGTTTGATAGGAGATCCATCCGGAAAGTCCGAGACAAGGCCTCCTCTCACTCCTCAGCAGGTACAGGAAAATGCCGGGACATATAAAGAGCAGATCTTTAAGATTCTGGACCCGGAAAAGACTGAGGTTGTCTTTAACAGTGTGTGGATGCAGGAGATCAAGTCCATAGACATGATCCGTCTGTGTGCCAAGCATACTGTAGCCAGGATGCAGGAGAGGGATGATTTCAAGAAGCGCTTTCAGGCCCAAAAGCCCATAGGAATACATGAATTTATCTATCCACTGATTCAGGGCTATGACTCTGTAGCTATAAAGGCGGACATTGAGCTTGGGGGCACTGACCAGACCTTTAACCTGTTGGTGGGGCGACATATACAAAAAGAGTACGGACAGGAACCCCAGGTTGTAATAACCATGCCGCTTCTTGAAGGGCTGGACGGGATCCAGAAGATGAGCAAGTCTCTGGGCAATTATATCGGGATTACCGAACCGCCTCAAGATATGTTCGGAAAGCTTATGTCCGTTTCAGATGATCTGATGTTCAGGTACTTTGAATTGCTGAGCAGTCTTGATCTGGATGAGATAAAAGGGCTTAAGGACGGGATTGCCGACGGTCGTCTTCACCCCAAGGATGTGAAGACACGGCTTGCACAGGAGTTGGTGGAAAGATTTCATGGCGCTCGGGCCGCAGAGGCTGCAAAAGCAAATTTTGAGGCCCAGTTCAGCAGGGGAGAGGTCCCTGATGACATCCCGGAGTTCAAGCTATCTCCAGACGAAAAGACAATCTATCTTCCCAGAGTTCTCAAGGAGGCTGGTCTTGTGGAAAGTACCTCTGATGCCAGACGACTCATAAAACAGGGTGCAGTCAGCATTGATGGTAACAAGGTGCAGTCTGAGGAAATTGAAGTCCAGTCGCCCCAAACGGTCCTGAAAGTGGGTAAGAGAAGATTCTTGCGGGTAAAGGCTAATCGCTCAATTTAGGTTACAGGAGGAGGCCAAATGCACCATCATCACCTGTCAAATAGTTATTTCCAAAAGGCCCAGGAGCTGATTCCGGGCGGAGTAAACAGCCCTGTACGCGCATGCAAGTCAGTGGGCTGTGATCCCATATTTGTCGAGAAGGGAGATGGCTGCCTCTTATACGACGTAGATGGGAACCAGTATATTGATTATGTCTGCTCCTGGGGTCCGATGATTGTCGGGCATGCACACCCTGAGGTAAAGGCGGCAGTCGCGGAGGCCCTGGAATCCGGTACCAGTTTCGGAGTGCCGACCTGGCGTGAAGTGGCTCTGGCACAGAAAATAGTTGAGCTTGTGCCGTCCATTGAGCAGGTGAGGCTGGTAAACTCAGGCACAGAGGCCACCATGAGCGCTGTCCGTCTGGCCAGGGGATATACGGGCCGAAAGAAGATCTTGAAATTTGATGGCTGTTATCACGGGCATGCGGATTCCTTCCTGGTAAAAGCCGGTTCCGGCGTGGCGACCCTTGGTATTCCGGGAAGTCCGGGAGTGCCTGAGGAGGTTGTATCAAATACACTGGCTGTGCCTTTTAATGATTTAAAGGCCCTCAAGACTGTCCTGGACAGAGAGGGGGATGAGATAGCAGCGATTATTGTGGAACCAGTCCCTGCCAATATGGGCGTAGTCCCACCAAGTGAGGACTTTCTCCCTAAACTGCGGGACTGGACCGAAGAAAAGGGCATAGTTCTCATATTTGACGAGGTGATTACTGGTTTCAGGCTGGCTCCGGGTGGGGCCCAGGAGTATTTCCAAGTGATGCCGGACCTTACCTGTCTTGGAAA
>WTCF01000162.1 GCA_013138705.1 Deltaproteobacteria bacterium | reverse complement strand
CTATGGCATAGGCGGTCGGCCCCTGATCTCCGGTTATCATCACCGTCTTGATCCCGGCCTTATGGAATTGGTCTGTGAGATCTTTGACGCCTTCCCTTATGGGATCGGCCATGCCCACAAGTCCGAGCCATACCAGGTCCTTTGCCGGAATTTCCTCGTCATCGCCCACATTCTCGTTACAGTCCACCAGGGCATATGCCACTCCAAGAACCCTTAAAGCCCTGCCGGCCATACGCTCATTCTCTGTCTGTATTACGAGGCGCTGCTCATCCGTAAAGGGGACCGCCTCCCCCAGCCTCATCTGCCAGGCACAGAGAGACAATATCTCGCTCGGGCTGCCTTTGACCGCAACAAGCATCTTGCCGTAGGTGGTCTTATGGACACTCACCATCATATTCCGTCTCTCGGAACGATGGATCATCTTTACCAGAGGGAAGTCCTCTTTGAGATTCAGGACATCAAGGCCGCACCTCATAGCCATGTATACCAGGGCATTCTCCGTTGGAGACCCGTTTACTACATAACCTTCGCTGTTCTGAATCACCTCGCTTTCGTTGCAGAGGGCTGAGCAGACCATAAGGCCGGTTGTTTCTTGCCAGAAGACAGGGTCAACTCGCCCCTGGATGAGTGTGAGCCTTTTCTTTGAAACCTTGATCCGCTCTGTTCCCACGCAGAGTTCTACTACCGACATCCTGTTCAAGGTGATTGTGCCGGTCTTGTCGAGACAGATCACCTGAACAGAACCAAGGGTCTCCACTGCATCCAGACGTCTGATGAGGACCTTGTGCCGGCGCATCTCTCGAATGCCAAGGGCAAGGGTAGTGGTGGCCACTGCGGGAAGTCCTTCAGGGATGGCCGCCACTGCCAGGGAAATGGCCGTTTTGAGCATCAGAAGGACCCCATAACCGCGGAAAAGGCCGACGACAAATACAATGCCGCATAATGCCGATGAACCAATCACCAACTGGGTCCCTATCTGGTCAAGCTGCCTTTCCATCGGGGTCTGAGGGGTTTTGGCCTCTCCCACCAGTGACTGTATAGTGCCCATCTCTGTAAACCTTGCTGTAGCCACTACCACGGCAAGCCCCTGGCCCCCGGTTACCAGGGTTCCCATGTAGCACATGTTGGACCTGTCACTTAGCGGGACATTCTCCCCAGAAAGGACCCCGGGCTTCTTCACAGCAGGTACACTTTCGCCGGTCAGGGCAGACTCATCGATGCTCAGACGCTTTGCCTCTATAAGCCTGGCATCAGCAGCAACATATTGCCCGGGGCGCAGTACCAGCATATCCCCTGGGACCACATTCTCTGCGCCGATTTCCTTTACTTTTTCGTCTCGTCTTACCAGGGCCCTGGGACGGACGAGACTTTTTAAGGAATGTATGGTCTTTTCAGACTGACTTTCAGTCACATAGCCTATGACGGTATTTATGCCCACAACCCCCATAATAGCCACGGCATCCACGACCCCTCCGGTAAGTACGGAGATGCCGGCCGCTACAGTGAGCATACCGACTGGTACGGATCTTAGCTGGTCTAACAATATGCTTAGACCTGATCGTGGTACAGCCTCAGGAAGGACATTCGGGCCATACTTTTTGAGGCATTGTCTGGCCTCCCTGGCATTTAAGCCGGCGGCACTTGAGGTGGCAAAGGCCTTAAGCACGTCATCTGCTTCTTTCACATGCCACGGCTCGACCGATTGGTCCCCTGAGTGGACTACAAGCCGCCTGAGCTTCCTCTTGCTCATGGGAGGCCGTTTTTTCCTGCCGTTTCCTCTGCGCTTCGATCCAGTGCTTGCTATATCTTGCCTTGCCGCCGGAGTGTGCTCAGACTTGCGGGACTTTGCAGCCTTTCTGCTGTAGTCTGAGACTATCCCTTGAATGAGTTCGGCGATGTCAGAGGGAGATCTGCCGGAGTTGTAGGTAATGAGGAGATTTCCAGTCAGTGTGCTGGCATTTATCCTGGATATACCCTCCTCGTTCCTGAGTTGAGACTCAAGATGCGATTTAAAGAGGTGAGAGCGGTAGAGACCCTTTACTCTATACCTGGTTCTCCCCTTAACCGATGCATGAATCGGGTCGACCACAGCCCCTTAATCCCCTCTTAACCTCTATACCTTGTTTTTTTATTATGCCGACTTCTTAGCTTTGGCTGGTGCCTTCTCCTTTTCGGGCTCAGGTGTCTTCTCAAGAGCGGGCTGAACGCTCTCTCCGCCTGAAGGCTTTGGCACCGCAGCATTTAGCACCTCTTTAACACCTCCTACGGCGCCGACCAACACATCGGTGACCGCCCTTGTCGCGGTCTTTCCCACGGTTCCTGCCGCATCGATGGCCCCTGTCACAGCACTCGTTGCCACTTTCTCCACGTTGCCACCAACCTCTTTGGTGGCCTCAATCACACCGTCCACCGTCCTTCTTCCAACCATCGCCACGTCCGCTCCGACTTCGGCTGCCCCTTTAACCGCTGCACTTGCGGTCTGCCCGGCGACAGTTACCAGATCACCTCCGACGTCGCTGACGCCCAGAATGATTCCCTTGGCCACGCTCTTTGCACCCATTATAAGTCCGGTACCCACTTCTTCTGTAGCCTGTACAGCTCCCTTTATGACGTCGGTGATCACACCGATGCCTGCCTTGGCCACATCACCCGATGCCTGCAGGGTGTTAGACACGGTATTTCTGGCCAGACTTACTATTTCCGCCTCGATTTCGTTAACGCCCTTGAGGCTGTTGACTATGCCTTCCTTCACTGAGGTTCCTGCTTTGTGTAATCCCTCTTCTGTTGTTTTTATCTCTTTTTCTTCGGCCATTTTCCTTGCTCCTCCTTCTTGTGGTTAATCGTTATCTGAAGACCTAAAGACCATATTGACTGCGTACCAGAGCAATGTATACCAGGCAGGAACGAAAAAGTTCCCCCTGGCTATCTGGTAGATACTTATGGAAACCAGAGAAACAAAGGCTGTACTGGCTATGTCCA
>WTCF01000174.1 GCA_013138705.1 Deltaproteobacteria bacterium | reverse complement strand
CGGGCTCACAAATCGTTTGGCCTCCAGGTTCGCAAAGACAGTGTTTGTGAGCTTTAAAGAAACTGTTAAATACTTTCCAAAAAACAGGGTAATTTTTACTGGAAATCCCATACGGAAAAATATTATTCAATCACTCAATCACTCAATCACCAAATCACCAAATTTCAGGCTTCTGGTCCTGGGAGGCAGTCAGGGTGCCAGATGCCTGAACCGGCTTGCCGGTTCGGCCATACAGGTTTTGTGGCAATCCGGTTTTCATTTGGAAATTATTCACCAAACCGGCAAGCTGGATGTGTCACATGTTGAGAAATTTTACAAGGATGCAAACATTCCGGCCAAAGTGACCCCATTTATCTCTAACATTGGTGAATCCTATTCCTGGGCAGACCTGGTTATCTGCCGGGCCGGAGCAGGTACTCTGGCTGAGCTCACAACACTGGGAAAGCCCTCGATCCTCATTCCCTATCCCTGGGCAACGGACAGCCATCAGGATGCCAACGCCAGAGAACTGACTGAAGCCGGGGCTGCCAAATACTTCCTAGAAGGAGAAATCGGTGCTATAAAACTGGCGGGAGAGATACAGTCTTTGCTGGAGGACCCTCAAAAGCTCATCAATATGGGAGAAAATGCTCGAAACCTTGGAAAACCCACGGCAGCTACAGAGATAGCCTCTACATTGATAGAGATGGCCGGACATACCTTTTCATATTCTGAAACAGAAGCTAATTCATTGAAAGGTTCTACAGTACGTAACCATGTATAAAAAACAACATATGCATTTTATAGGAATCGGCGGAATAGGCATGAGCGGCCTTGCAAAGGTCCTTCTTAATCTTGGATATAGAGTCACGGGTTCTGATTTGCGTGAGACTGAAATCATCAGGTCCCTCAAAAAATTGGGGGGCACAATTTACAGGGGTCACGTTCCTGAAAATATTCAGGGTGCCGACGTGGTGGTGATTTCCTCTGCTGTTAGAGAAAACAATCCTGAGGTTCAGGAGGCTTATTCTGCCCGAATTCCGGTCATACCAAGGGCTGAAATGCTTGCGGAATTGATGCGGCTTAAGAAGTTCGGCATAGCAGTGGCTGGGGCCCATGGAAAGACCAGCACGACTTCTATGATTTCTTCTGTGCTTCGCACCGGTGGCCTTGATCCAACGGTCATCATAGGCGGGAAGGTGAATGGCCTGGGAAGCAATGCCTGCTGGGGACAGGGCGAGTTCCTGGTAGCAGAAGCCGATGAGAGTGACGGAAGCTTTCTGCGCCTTACGCCAAGCATAGCTGTAGTAACCAATATAGACAGGGAACACCTGGACTATTATTCAGACCTGAATGCCATAATTCGGTGTTTTCTGGACTTCATAAACAAAATCCCTTTCTATGGTCTTGCCATACTATGCGGAGATGACCCCCGCCTCAGAGAAATGCTCCCGGCAGTAAAAAAACGGGTAATGACATATGGAACAGGACCTGAGTCTGATCTGCAGGCCAGAGATATTACCTTCGAAGGTCTGGGAGTATCTTTCAAGGCCTGGTGGCAAAACTCCGAACTCGGCGAGATACAACTCAAGGTCTCCGGGTTGCACCATGTAAGAAATTCCTTAGCTGCAACGGCCCTGGGGCTTGAACTTGAGATACCTTTTCACAAAATCCGGACCGGTCTTATGTCATATCAAGGTGTAAGCAGACGATTTGAGATATTGGGTGAAACAGAGGGGGTGACAGTAGTAGATGACTACGCACACCACCCTACTGAGATACAGGCTACCCTCTCGGCTGCCAGGGCATGTTGGCCTGAACGCCGGCTCGTGGTTCTTTTTGAACCCCACCGGTACAGCAGAACCCAGACATTAATGGACGATTTCACTACGGCCTTCGGGGAAGCTGATGAACTATGGCTGACGGAAATCTATCCAGCCAGTGAAACTCCCATAGTAGGAGTAAGCGGAAAACGTCTGGCAAGAAACATCAGGGATAAATGGGGTGGCCCAGTGCACTATGTAGAGGCCTGCGAGGATCTTCCGCGGGCGATTGTACCAAGCCTGCAGGAGGGTGACGTGGTCATGACTCTTGGGGCCGGTGCCATAGGGCGTATAGGACCAAAAATTCTGGACATGCTTAAGACAAAGGAGTCAGCGCTTGCTCTCTAAGGATCTGGAAAGGATAGAAGATCTCCAGGTGCGCAAGAATGTTCCGCTTTTACCGCTAACAAGCTTTCGCATAGGCGGGCCTGCGCATCTATTTCTGGTTCCACGGACCTTGAAGGCCCTTGAACAGACCATTTCTTATCTCAGTAATCGTTCCATATCCTATAAGGTGCTGGGCCAGGGAAGCAACCTGTTGATCAGCGATAAAGGCGTGAAGCTAGTTATGTCCCTGGCGTCCCTGAATCGCATCCATTCCCCTCATGGCCATTCCTTTAAAACAGTGTCTGTAGATGCAGGATGCAGGCTGAAGTCCCTTATTTCCTGGTCCATACGCAACGGCCTGTGTGGTCTTGAGAATCTTTCGGGCATTCCGGCCAGTGTAGGTGGGGCCATATCCATGAACGTCGGCACTAACAAGTGCTCCATGGCGGAAGCGATAGACGCTGTACAATTTACAGGCCCGGACGGAAGTTGCTGGTTCCGGAGAGATCAATTGCGATTTGATTACAGGTCTTTCAGACTGCCGGACAAGGCCCTTATCTCTGCCGCAAGAATTCAACTTGGCAAAAGCAGCCCTGATCAGATCAGGCGCAATGTCAGAAAGGTGATGTGCAAACGGAGAACCACCCAGCCTATAGGAAAACCAAGCGCAGGGTGCGTTTTTAGAAATCCTCCGGGAGATTCAGCAGGAAAGCTCATAGACCAATGCGGACTCAAAGGTCTTAGAATCGGGGATGCTGAGGTATCCAAAAAGCATGCGAATTTTATTGTAAACCGTGGAAAAGCCAGTGCCATACAGGTAATGGACTTGCTGAAAATCATTAGAGAGCGTGTAAAAAAAGAGACTGATGTAGAACTTGTCCCTGAAGTATCCATTTGGGGTATGGAAACATGAAAATCAGAAGGCCGTCTTCAGAATTCAGGTCTTCAGTACATAGCTCCGGCTCGCGGCCTAAGTCTGTCAAACCGGTGTTTTACGTATCATGGCTTATCAATTCTAAAATATTGGTCGGCATAGCCGTAATGTGCATTGTCCTTGTAGGGTTTTTTATGTGTCGGCATTGGGCATGTCAATCTGATCTTTTCAGGGTTTGTCAGGTCCTGGTGAAAGGCTGCGATCGCGTCACAGAAGAGGAGGTTTTGCAACTGAGCAATGTGACCGCCCAAGACAATCTTTTATCTCTCGATCTGAAATCAATTGCAACGTCCATAGAGGCGCATCCCTGGGTCCGTATTGTTGAAGTTAAGAAAAAATTGCCGGATCACCTAATGATTACGATCAAAGAACGTACTCCGGTAGCCCTGTTGAATTCTGACAAAATCTATTTGGTTGATGAACAAGGTGAAATGATCGATAAACTTTCTACAGAAGACTCCGTCTCTCTCCCCATCATTACCGGGATTGATCCTAAAAACATAAAAAATCACCCAATCACCCAATCACCCAATCACCCAATCCAAAAGGCCCTGGAATTAATATCCATGGCAAGCAAAGGCACAAGAACTCTGGGTGTAAACAATATTAGCCAAATAGACATAGCTAAGAAAGATACCTTGATACTCTATACATCTGACAGCGGTATTCCTTTTCACTTTAACACTGAAAATCTCAGTGCCCAGTTCAGTAAGGCGGAAAAAGTCCTGTATCAACTCTATCGCTCAGGAACATATAAAAAAGCAGCTAAGGTTGATTTGGATTACGGTCCTGGCCAAGCCCTGGTCAGTCTGAAACATTAGGAGAGGAAATGGTGGAGAGACCCGGTAACATGATTGTCGGCCTAGACATCGGCACTACTAAAATATGTGCAGTAGTGAGTGAGTTCAGCGAAAAGGGTGCTGAGATTATAGGCGTGGGGACTTATCCTTCTGTAGGTCTCCGAAAGGGAGTGGTTGTCAATATAGACAACACGGTCGATTCCATACAGAGGTCTATGGAAGAGGCCGAACTCATGGCCGGGTGTGAAATCGGCTCAGTGTTCATTGGTATTGCCGGTAGCCATATAAAGGGCTTCAACAGCCATGGGGTGATAGCTGTAAAGGGCCAGGAGGTCTCACAGGAGGACGTTGACAGAGTCATAGATGCGGCAAGGGCAGTAGCCATACCCCTTGATAGGGAGGTCATACATATTCTGCCACAAGAGTACATCGTAGATGAGCAGGGAGGGATACTGGACCCTGTCGGGATAACCGGGGTAAGGCTGGAAGCCAAAGTACATATAGTGACAGGAGCAGTTACGGCTGCACAGAACCTTATCAAGTGTGCAAACCGGGCAGGGCTTGACGTAGTAGACATAGTTTTTCAGCCCCTTGCCTCAGCCGAAGCAGTCTTAACCCAGGAGGAAAAGGACCTGGGGGTTGCCCTTGTGGACTTTGGGGGTGGTACTACGGATCTTGCTCTATTTACTGAAAGTGCCATCAAACACACAGCCGTGCTGGGACTTGGCGGTAATAACCTCACTAATGACATAGCAGTCGGGTTAAGGACACCCAGTAAAGAGGCTGAACAAATAAAGATAGGCCACGGTAGCTGCCTCAACTCTTTGGTAGATAAAGATCAGATGATAGATGTCCCCAGTGTGGGAGGGCGCAAACCCAGGCTTTTGTCCAGGCACATCCTGTCTGAAATACTTGAGCCCAGAGTGGAGGAGATCTTTACCTTGATTGACCAGGAAATAGAACGGACAGGACTTAAAGAACTACTGGCTTCAGGGGTGGTTATAACCGGAGGCTCTGCCCTCCTGCCCGGAATCGCCGAAATTGCGGATCAGGTATTCCAGTTGCCAGCGAGAATTGGCTATCCACAGCGGATCTCCGGCCTGGTGGACGTGGTCAGCGGACCCATGTTCGCCACTGCTGTAGGCCTTGTGCTCTATGGCATGGAACATCAGCCTCAAAGAAAATTTCGAATAAGAGACGGGAATATATTCAACAGGGTAACCATTCGCATGAAGTCATGGTTTAAGATTTAAAAAAAATCCTAACCCATTCGAGTTGGAGGTAAGCATATGTCTTTTGAGTTTATAGAGCCAAAACTCACTGCAAAGATAAAGGCAATAGGAGTCGGAGGTGGAGGCGGAAACGCTATTAACAGTATGATAGCCTCCGAACTCAAGGGTGTGGAATTCATAGCTGCAAACACGGATTCCCAGGCCCTTGAAGTGTCCAGGGCCGGCACAAAGATTCAACTGGGTAAAGGACTCACCAAGGGACTCGGAGCAGGAGCAAAACCTGAAATTGGCAGGGAAGCCGCAGAAGAGAGCATAGATGATATCCGGGCAATGCTGGAAGGAAGCGATATGGTCTTCATTACTGCCGGAATGGGTGGAGGTACTGGCACCGGAGGGACCCCTGTTATTGCAGAAATCAGTAAGGAAATGGGTGCTCTTACAGTAGCAGTAGTGACAAGACCGTTTTCCTTCGAAGGAAAACGCAGGATGCGCGTTGCTGAAGAGGGAATAGAAGAATTAAAAGATGTTGTAGATACTATAATAACCATTCCAAACGATCGGCTCAGAAGTCTTGCCCAGCCCAACACTCCGATACTGGAGATGTTCCGAAAGGCAGATGAGGTCCTTTACTATGCAGTAAGAGGCATTTCAGACCTCATAGTCCTGAGAGGGTATATAAACGTGGACTTCGCAGATGTACGCACTGTTACGGCTGAAATGGGGATGGCCCTCATGGGTACAGGTGTTGCCAAAGGATCACGCAGGGCCTTGGAGGCAGTACAAATGGCCATAGCCAATCCCTTGCTTGAGGACATTTCCATAAGCGGAGCCAGGGGTATCCTGATGAACATTACCGCTAGCAGTTCTACTTTGAGCATGGAGGAGGTAGAACAGTCATCTTCCTTGATTCATGACGAGGCCCATGAAGACGCCAACATCATCCTGGGTACTGTATTTGATGACGACATAGATGAAGAGATCAGGGTAACAGTTATAGCCACCGGTATAGGGCCTGATGCCCGTTCCTTTGAAAAGCACATTGTTACACCAATAGAATCTATTAAGAAAAAGAATAAGATTATAAAACTGGATCATGATCCGACAACCCACATCCAAAAGGATACTATTGGGATATCCGACCACATAAAGAATCCGGGGAAACAAGTATTAGACTTTGATGGCCTTGATAAAGTGGACACCAATGAATTGGATATTCCTGCTTTTATCAGACGAAAAGCGGACTAAACCCCGCAGACCGACTCAACATGATTACTCATTTTCAGGGCTATGCTGTTAATCTGTTCCTCGTTTTCGCCTTCAACCATTATACGTATAACCGGCTCAGTGCCGGAGGATCTGACAAGTATTCTGCCTTTGCGTTTAAGATCTTTCTTTAGCCGGTCATGGAGTTCCTTAAGACCGGCAATTTCATCCACAGTCTTTTTCTCCCGTAATTGGACATTGTGCAGTACCTGAGGAAAGGAATCCATTATGGCGGCAAGTTCTGAAAGAGGCCTTTCCTTCTTTTGCATGACAGCCAAAAGCTGTAAAGCAGCCAAGATACCATCTCCCGTAGTTATATAATCCAGAAACACCAAGTGTCCTGACTGTTCACCACCGAAGTTGTAACCTGTCCTTCTCATGGTTTCCACAACATAGCGGTCACCAACCTGTGTTCGGATCAGCCGCCCTCCCTTGTTCTCCAGAGCGACCTCAAGCCCCATGTTGCTCATGACCGTTGCTACCAGGGTATTAGAGTTGAGCTTACCCCTGTCAATCATATCATAGGCACATATTGCCATGATGTGATCTCCATCAACCACTGAACCCTTTTCATCAACCACTATTACACGGTCACCATCTCCGTCAAGTGCGATTCCGATATCGGCCTTGTGTTCGCCCACAGCCTTCTGCATGAGCTCAGGATAAACGGCTCCGCACTCATAGTTAATGTTGGTGCCGTTTGGACTTACTCCCAGTTTGATTACCTCGGCACCAAGCTCTTCAAAAACAGCAGGAGCCACCTTGTAGGTAGCACCATGTGCACAGTCCAAAACGATCTTAAGGCCATCCAGGGCAAGATTATTTGGAAACGTGTTTTTCACAAATACTATGTACCTGCCGGGGGCATCGTCGATGCGGAATGCCTTGCCGACATCTTGCCCGGTTGGTTGGGATTCTATTAATACTCCCGAATCCATCAGTTCCTCTATTTGCTCCTCTGATTCGTCGGGTAATTTAAAGCCATCGCCTGAAAAAAGTTTTATTCCATTATCCTGAAAAAGATTATGGGATGCTGATATCACTACTCCGGCATCAGCTCTCATGTTTGTAGTTAGAAATGCAATGGCCGGGGTAGGCATGGGCCCTAGCAGCAAAACGTCCACTCCCATTGAACATATTCCGGCTGCAAGCGCATTCTCCAGCATATAGCATGATAACCGGGTGTCCTTTCCTATAAGTATCCTGGGATGACGCCCACGACGATTTCTAAACATATAGGCCACGGCACGGCCGATCTTCATGGCAATATCAGTAGTCATGGGGTGGATATTTGCAACTCCGCGAATGCCGTCTGTACCGAACAATTTGCGCATTTAATGATCTCCTAAATCCCCCAATTCTTCAATCTTTAATTCCTCACTCTCTTCCTCAGGAATATTCACTTTGATATTTCGGGGTGTTATCTCCATTAATGTGAATCCTCCAGGGACAATGCATTCAGGCTCCACCGAATGGATGCCGGGCTCAAGCCCCTTTACTGGAATTCCAACATATATATCTGTGACCTTGATTTCTCTGAGATCCAGTATGGGCCCTCGTAAAGTCACGCTTACTATTCTGGGCCACCATAAAACATCGGACCTGGTGGTTTCAATCTGTACCGGTATATGAGTGATGCGCCTTGTGCCTTGGGCAGGCACTATATATACAGCGACTTTATATGTCCCCTTTTCTTCAGGTGATACATGGAGTCCTTGAAGATCCAGACCTACCTCCCTGGTAATATTATCCGAAGCCCCATCAAGGTCCACTGGGAATGTCCTTACGTCCTTCATGGCCTTTATTACACTTTCAGGCCCTGAAATAACCACCCTCGGAGGATATACTTCCGTGTTTAAGACCTTGTGATATTTGGCAACCGTGCCTTTTAGAACAGGCCTTACCGGAAAATCACTTAACACGAGAGGCTCCAGCACTATTTCAACATTGCTAGGCTGTATCCTAAGTGCTCGAACTGCCCCGGGCAAAGAAAGGCTATCAGGTGATAAGTGAACAGTGGTTTTGCCTGGTGTTGCATCTTTAAGATCAATTACCCTAAAAACACCCTTAGTCGCCATGGCACGAATCATGCTGCGGGGACCATAGACTCTGACATCAATATTAGAAGGAATATCGTTGGCTATTACCAGGCTCGCGGGTATATTTACCAGTTCAAGTGGAATGGAAACGCTTACCTCGGCCTTTTCTTGTCCAACCACAAAGAACCAAAGCAGCAAAGCAAATCCCAATGAGAGTGACTTGATAACCCAATCTTTTCGAATAGAACCTCGCCGGTGCACAGGCTAAACTATCCTCCTTCGCCACCATGGTCTTTCAGTCTCTTCACCTGCAAAGGCGTTATGCAGGATACGCCTGAGCGTGCCGGGATCTATATCTCTGGTGATTTTTCCGGCAATGGCCACAGAGAGACTGCCGGTCTCCTCAGAAACGACTACTACTACGGCATCGGTCTGTTCTGTTATACCTATAGCTGCCCTGTGTCTGGTGCCCAGACGTTTGCTGATGTTTGGGTTTGTGCTCAAGGGCAGCACGCATCCAGCCACTGAAAGCCTATTCTTTTGAATAATTACTGCACCATCATGTAAGGGAGTCCCCTTGTCAAATATTGTACAGAGCAAGGCACGACTCACTTGCCCGTCAATTGTCACTCCTGACTCAAGGTGGTTCTTTAAGCCTACATCCCTCTCAAGTACTATCAAGGCACCCGTATGGCTCTCTGTTAAAGTAGTGACTGCCTTTGCAATTTCCTCAAGGGCCTGGAAGGTCTTTACCCGAAGTTTCGGAAAAGGAGTCTGACCCATCTGAGCCAGCGCCCTGCGAATATCATCCTGAAACACTATTATGATGAGTAGAAACAAAGAGCTAAGGATGGTCCCCAGGAGCCAGTGAAGAGTGAAGAGTTTCAACTCCCCGGCTGCGAAATAAATCACTATAATTAAAGCCAGCCCTGCTGCCATCTGTACAGCACGGGTTCCCCTGATAAGAAGGACGACACGGTATATGATGTAGGAAACCACCAAGATGTCCACTACATCCTGCCACCGAATTATTGGTATATATTGAGTAAGGCTCTCAAACATTAAAGATTACACTGTTTTATAGATAATGTTGAATTTTGAATTTTACCGCAACCCACCGAACTGTAAGCGTTTACAGGGTGCTGCAGATGCGAGGCGGAGGGTACGCAGACGTACTTCCTGTACTTCAAGTGCCCGACAACAAAGCAGATGC